>NZ_JBJNLG010000006.1:0-270950 GCF_052169175.1 Serratia sp. CY31944 | reverse complement strand
ATTATTAAGTGAAAATAAAGAGATTGACAAGATGATTTTATAAGTAAGTGTGGCGATATGGAATTTATCTTGGATAGGTCACTGTTTTATATGAGGGGCAGTTCTGAAACTGGGGTGAAATGATATGTATTGTGATTGTTAAATTAAACCTTTTTTATTCTAATGTGTGTAGAGTGCGCTGTTTCTATGCAAATGTTTTCGTACGCTAGAGATGTTTGTAAAACAAGAGGGGCATCTATTTTTATTCAGTGTCTTCTTGGTTTTTTACGCAGAATATGAGTTGGCGTAATTTTTTAAAATTCAATTGCTTATTTTCATGCTGTCTAGGGGGCGAATTATAAAGGGCGAGCATTGATGCCTTAACTGACGAAAATGTGCTCATCATAGAGCTGAAATATCGGGCCGCCTACGTGGATCCATATCCCGTCGGTGATACTGGCGGTTAATAAAAACCTGATGTAATTCAGTGACCGGTAGTATATCGCATTGCAACCTGTACCACGCCTACCTGTCGTTTACGGCTGCAAGGGGGTATCAGCAAGTGATGAACCTGACGGCGTTCGGCTAGGCGGTGCCGTAGACGCTGAAAGAGTACGAACACACGTTGCTGAAACGCCGCACCAAGCACGGAATACAAACCAACCTGATATTGAGTGAGGAATGTGAGGCGGACTGGCTGCCGAAGTGTGGTGCAGTGTGACAATGAGCAAGTCGATCGGCCGGGCCGATCAATAGGCCGTTATTGATCTGCCGAACCCATTGGACGCTCAATCGCCGCGCCGCCTATAGTGGCAGTGACCCGAATACATGCAGCAACACCAGGGCATCCTATCGGCTGCTGAACGGCCAATATCATAACGACAAGTCCTCCCCAAACCGGCTCAGGCCGGTTTTTTTGTGCCTGTGATTCAGGCTGTTCACCCTGTAGGTGAACAGAGGTGTACACCGAGAAGGTAGCTATACACCCATCAATGCATTGAAATAAAAGGATAAAATCAAAAGGTGTATAGAGTGAACAGTTTTCCTATAAATCTTTTTTTAATATTATGAGCGCTGGGCTAGTGCTAATTGCTTATAATTTATTCTATGTATTGTGCACCATTTTATTGTGTATAGGTATATGTATAGACTTCTGTTTTGTGATTATAAAAATCGTTTTAAAACAGTTGATTACTTTCTTTGTTTCGCTCCTATTATCGGCACCATCCTCTCTTCCTACCACATCCTTAATTATCCCTAAACGCTTTGAATTACAATGAATCGATTGGTTTGTTGTCCGGTAAAAACCGGCGCGCGCGTACTTCTGTTCGGTCTTGAATTTTCGGCTAGCTTTCACTGCCATGGCTGAGAGTTCGTTTGAACAAACTGATTACGCTAGTACGTATTGCTATTTTGACGGGACGTAAGAAACGCCATCGCTACCGCACCAAGAAGTAATAAGCCACTCAAGCCAAAAGTACTTCGCCATCCCAGGCTGTCAAACATCATGCCACCTGCCGTTGAACCAAGGGCAATCGAGAGCTGAATCACCGCGACCATCAGGCCGCCTCCGGCTTCCGCATCCTCGGGCAGCGTGCGTGTAATCCATGTCCACCATCCCGTTGGCGCGGCGGTTGCCAGCATGCCCCAGAGGCCTAACAGCAACGAGACAGCCCAAACGTGATGCCCGGCAAGAATCAGGGCGATGGCAATGACAGCCATCAGCCCAGGAATGGCCATCAGCGTTAGATAGAATTTCCTATTGAGGAATGCCGGGACAACCAGCGTGCCAATAAAACCGGCCACACCGATAACCAGTAAAATTAACGACAAGCCAGAGAAATCAACCCGCGTCACCAACTCCAGAAACGGACGCACATAGGTAAATAACGCAAACTGCCCCATAAAGAACAGGCCACAAGCCAGCATGCCAATGGAGACAACAGGGCGACTGAGCAGGCGCAATACGGATCCGCGTGACGCAGGGTTATTATTGCCGTTCATACCCGGCAGACTCACGCACTGCCAGATAAAGGCCGCGGCCGCGACGGGGACCAGGCACAAGAAAGCGCCTCGCCATCCGATGGTCGCTCCAAGATAGCTACCCAGCGGCGCTGCCACTACCGTCGCCAGCGCATTGCCGGCGTTGAAAATAGCCAGCGCACGCGTAACCTGATGCTGTGGCACCAGACGAATTGCCGTTGCCGCAGACATCGACCAGAATCCACCGATCGCAATACCTATCATCGCGCGGCCTGCCATATACATCAGATAGTTGGAAGCCAGTGCGATAACGAGCCCCGACACGGCCATCAGAATCGTCATCCCCAGCAGTAAGTACTTGCGATTCACATTTCCAGCCAACGTCGAAAGCGTCAGGCTGGTCAGAACGGCCAGCGCGCCGGAGATGGCAATTCCCTGTCCCGCCAGCCCCTCCGTCACGTCTAAATCATGGGCAATCGGCGTAAGCAGGCTGACGGGCATAAATTCCGATGCAATCAGCACAAAGACGCACAGGGTCATGGCAAAAATGCCGCTCCAGTAAGCGGGCTGATTATTCGGTGATGGTGTTTGGCTAAGTGCAGACATAGTCAGATTTCACGAAAGTCAGAATAAAAGCCACCCGCGTAGACAGGCGGCTTTTAATGTTGTCAGTAGAGGGGCTATTTCAGATTGGCTTTGAAAAATTGTTCGAACTTAGCGAAAGGTATTTTACCGGCCGCATTGTCGTACAGGTCCACATGATTTGCACCGGGGACAATCACCAGCTCTTTTTCTTTACTGCCGACCGCCTTATAAGCATCTTCGGCAAAATAGCGTGAATGGGCTTTTTCACCGGTCACGATAAGCGTCGGGATAGTAATTTCGCTGGCGTAGCTCAGCAGCGGCATGTTCATAAACGACAGCGGCATCGTTGCCGTCCACGCCCCGGTCGAGTTAACGGAGCGTTCGTGGAAACCGCGCGGCATGCGGTAGTAATCAAAGAACTCCTTCAGCACCGGATGCGGATCGGCCGGCAGGGTTTCTGGCAGAATGCGCTCACCCGCGCTGACCTTGCCATTGCTGTCGACGTTAATATCATGGCCACCTCGTGCGAACGTTCCGCTTTCCGCATCCTTCCAGCGTTGTTCATTCAGATACTGCAGAACGGCACGACGGTCGGCGGTCGAATAACGGTCTTTGCCATCACCTACGCCATGGCCCATCGCCCGGCTCATGTCGTACATCACGCTGGTGGCCACCGCTTTGACGCGGATATCCATTGCGGCGTCGTTTAACGCCATGCCGCCCCAGCCGCAAATGCCGAGCAGCCCAATACGGTTGCGATCCACCTCTTTTTGCAGCCCCAAGAAATCTACCGCCGCGCTGAAATCTTCCGTGTTGATATCCGGCGAGGCGACGTTACGCGGATAGCCGCCGCTTTCCCCCGTATAAGAAGGATCGAACGCCAGGGTAACAAATCCCTGTTCCGCCAGCGTTTGCGCATACAGGCCGCTGGATTGCTCCTTCACCGCGCCAAAAGGCCCGCTGACGGCAATCGCCGCCAGCTTGCGATCGCCACGATCTTTGGGGAGATAAAGGTCGCCCACTAAGGTGATCCCATATCGATTCTGAAACGAGACCTTACGATGATCGACTTTCTGGCTCTCGGCGAACGTCTTGTCCCATTTATCGATCATCGAAACAGGAGCATTCGGATTGACTGAATCAGCATAACTCATTGTCGTGACTCCACTTAATGATGCGAATAACAGCATGGCAGGCATTGCGGTTTTTAGCGTTCGGGTGAAAGCTTTCATAAAAATCCCCATGAAAAACAAGATAGAGAGACAGGTTTCCTACGGACAACGCTGCTGTGCTTTGTTTTGATGGGCTCATTATAGTGAGCAGCATTAATGCTGATTAGAGGGAGATAATTGCTAAGATTAATACCATATTGTTATAAATTAATGCTGAGACTGGCGTCATTCTTGGGGGAGTAAATCAATGGCAAAAAGGGAGAACTACAACGAGCTTTACCTGTTTATGCAGGTGGTACGGGAAGGCAGTTTTACCGCTGCGGCTCACAGGCTTGGCCTGGCTCAATCGGGGATAAGCCGTTCTGTTCGCGAGCTTGAAGAAAGGTTAGGTGTCCAGCTACTGGTGCGCACCACGCGTAAGCTATCGCTGACGCAAGCGGGTGAGCAGCTCTATCAGAAAACGGAGTCCGGATTTGATACCTTAGATCTTGGGCTTGCGACATTGGCGCATTATCGTGAGACCCCTTCCGGCACGGTCCGCATCAATGCCAGCCAGCACGCGATTGATAAATGCCTGCTGCCAAAGCTTGCGGTATTTAAACAGCGCTATCCTGATATCAGGCTCGAACTCATGAATGAGAGCCGGTTCGTCGATATTATCGAGGAAAGATTCGATGCAGGCGTCCGTCTTGGGCCTGAAGTAGGCCAGGGTATGGTCGCGGTGCGCATTACGCCCGATATGGAGATGGCGATTGTGGGGACTCCTGAACATTTTCGTCGTTACGGTTTTCCACAAAATCCTGCAGATTTAAAGACACATCCCTGTATCGCCTATCAGCTTGCCGACGGCAGCCTATACCAGTGGGAACTCCATCAGGATGATAAAAAAATCACTCATCGGCCGGAAGGGCAATGGGCCTTATCTGACAGCTATATGGAGGCAGAAGCCGCGCGGCTGGGCCTGGGGCTGGCCTATGTTCCTGTCGAGTTGGTTGCCGATGATTTAGAGCGTGGGGTGCTAATCAGGGTATTACAGCGTTACAGCCTGCGAATGGAAGGGTTATTTCTTTATTATCCCCATCGCAATGTGTCCCCCGCCCTAAGAATGGTCATTGAGACATTGAAAATTTGAGAGTTGCGATGGCCGATCCTGCACTGTGCAGGATGGACGGCAAAGCCGCTTGTATAAAGCAGACTTAGTTGACATCAAAATGAATGATGGAAATGAGGTAAACCGATTGGCGAAATACAACGCCGTATGAAGGACGATGCGTCGGGCGATAGGGGCGATAAATATGTAATGGCTGAGCGGCCTGGCCCATTAGATGCTCACTTGTCACACCGGCTTTGACGCCATTGGTTCAAATAGGCGAACCCTGGTGTACAGTAGGGTGATGGCTGTTAATCGGGTAATCAATTGAATTAAATACTAAATTCCGATTGCCAACAGAGAGTGCAATTTTCCTGTCACTCTTTTTTGCAGCGGATTAAATATGGCGTTGTTAATAACTTATGCCTCAGGGATAGTACGGAGGGATAGCGCATAGTCAAATCAATGCGATCTCCCATTTGTCTACCGTTTCGCCGGTTAAACAACCGTTTAATTAATTACTGTTATAATTACCCCCGTTGAGCCTTGCAGGAGTGAATGTTTTTCTCCGTAAGCATTGCGATGCGGCGCTCTCTGGAGCGGCATCCTTTTTTTGGACATGCCGGTGGTTCGGTGAGAAGTAAGGAGAAGTGTACTATGAGCAGAAAAGACAAGCTCGCGGCGGCCCTGCTGGCCATCTTCCTGGGTGGGCTGGGCATTCACAAGTTTTACTTAGGGATGAAGTGGTGGGGGCTGTTCTACCTGCTGTTCTGCTGGACGGGGATCCCGGCGATTGTCGGCTTTATCGAAGGCATTATTTATCTGTTCCAATCGGAAGAGAAGTTCAACCAGAAATATAATCCTGGTCTGATTTAATGCTTTGCTGACGGCGCTTCCTGTTAAGGGAAGCGCCGTTTTTCATTCTGTTATTGTTTCTTCATCATCTTGCCGCGCATTTCTTCACTCATCATTTTATTCGAGCTGGAGATCACGCAGTTATATTGCTTGCCTTGGTTAATGACCATAAAGGTGCTGACCGGATTTTTAAAATCCTTGTCGATGGTGAAATAAATATACGCCTGCGGCAGCGCGGCCGGTTTAAAGGCGCCGAAGGCATACACATCCGCCAGGCCTAGCGCGGAGAGATCGACCGTCAGTTCCATCGGCTGTTTATCGTTTGGCGATGGGAACATCGATTTGGCCGACATCATCATGGTGCTGCTGTTGATGGTGTAATCGGTTTTGACCTTCATGCCCATATATTTCGATTCCGGCATGGAAAGTTCTTTTTTGCAGGCGGCGTCGTGCTGCGGCGCCGGGCTGCCGTTTTCCATCACGGCGTGCACGTGTTCCAGCGTCACTTCCGCGTTGCCGGTGGTAGGCTGCGCATCGGCCGCGTAAGCCGCGCCGCTGAAGGCGGCCACAGAGGTAAGGATAATGCCTGTAACGATTTTCATTGTCGCTCTCCGAAATGCTAATAATGATATTAATTGCGGTGTGTAGTCTATTGGCCTGATAAAACGCAAAGTTACTCGTTCCGTGGAGATCAAATATTCTCGGAATTTTTATGGTAAATAGTGTTTCACCCACGCGGTGCGCGAGGTTGGTTTAATTATCTTGAGAGCCTTGCTCTTTTGTTTTTCAGTATGTTTACCTGCATATAAAGAGTATGTCTAAACATAGTCAATGTTTAGAATATGCACAAATTATTGCGGTTTTTTCCCGCTTTAATTCTTCGCCTTTTAATACGGGTTTAAATATTGCATTGAGATACAGAGAGTTATCTTTTCTACGTTAAAATCACTCAGTGAAGCGTTATTTATGTGATCTTCATGGTCACAGAAATAATGCTGAAATTATTGCCTTTCTATTTAACGGCTAATTATTCATGGCATAGGCTTCAACCCCGCTAACCGCCTGCGCTAGAATCAGGCGGTTTGCTCTTGAAAAAGGATATCGTCATGGCCGCCTGGGCCTTTTTGATCGTCGGTTGGCTGTTGATTTGGCGGGATTACCCGATTTTCGGCGCGTTGTGCATCGCGCTGTTCGCCGTGCTGCAATGGGCCAAATACGCCGCAAAAGGCGTGCAAAACCCCGAAGAGGCCGCAGAGTGGCGCAAGACCGACTGGCGTTCGCAGCCGATTGAAATGGCGCACGCCGGCGACAGCGACCGGCAGATTGGCGGCGTGGGGGAGCTGGGCATGGGCGGCCCCAATTTTTGGACGCTGCTGCTGCGCGACGGAGCGATTGTGCATGGCGCCTGTGCGGCGCCGCAGGACGTGGACGGCGGCAGGTTGCGCCTGATCCCGACCCGCAGCCGCGAGGGTGAGGGGCTGACGGTCTACGAACCTGCCGCCCGGGCGATGTACGCGCTGCCTGCGCTGACCGATCGCGAGCTGGAAGCAGTGGCCGGCGGTTCCGCCGAGGCGCTGGCGTGGCTGCGGGCGAGCTGTCGGCAGGCGGTGGCCACGCCGCTGCGTCAGGTGCGCGGTCTGTGGGTGCCGCAGTGGGCAGAGGATCCGGCGGATCGTCTGGAGATCGCCTTGCCCAGTGGCCGCGCGCTGGCGGCGCGCTCGACGTTACCGGCGGATTTGCGCCATGCGGACGATCCTGCCGCGCTGCTGCACGCGCCGCCTTATGAGCTGTTGCTGGATAACCGGCCGACCGATCGCTTGGTGTGCGATCTCGAACGCGTGGCGGAATCGCCGACGGGCGACGGCTTGAGCGTCGGCGGCTGCCAGTTCCGCGGTGAGCATATCGTCGATGGTCTGTACCATCTGTACTTCGCCGGCGAGTGGTTCAGCCTGCTCTCCTACGCGCACAAACCGGCGGGCGGGCGCGGTTCGGACACCACCTTTTTTGTCGAGCGGGTCGAGCCGCAAGACGGCGGCGTATTCGTGATTGAATGGGATGCCTACAGCGTGGGGCCCGACGGGCGTGCGCCGAGCGTAGCGGCGCCGCCGGTCTTGGTTATCGCAGTAAGCTGGCAGGACGCGCCGCTGCGGCTGCCCACGGCCAATAACCGCGTGACCGTGCGCTTGCCTAACGCCACGGCGTAAGGCTTAAGGCAGCACCCTGACTTCGCCGTTGTGCAAGGTCAGCACGGCGATCGGGCTGCCGGGGAAGCACTCCCTAAAGATCCAGTCGCTGGGCCGAAACGCCGCCGCAGGCAGCCCGGCCTGCCACTCTTCCCACTGCGGGGCCGGCTTATCCGGCGGTAAAGAGAAAGAGACCAGCCAACCCGCTTCGCAGTGCACCCTTTGGCCGCTCGGGCGGGTAAAGGTGTGCGCGCTCGCCAGCTCCATTACCGGCGGTAAAACCTCGAAGGCAATGATCGGCACGCTGGCCACGCTCTGCGGCCGAGGAAAACGCACGGCGGTCACGCCATCCATCGTGATGGGGCTGTCTTCGGTGCCGGGCAGGCGCGGTTCCTGCCGGTTTACCCAGCTGCCTTTCGTCAGCGTGATTTCACCGAACGGTTTGGCTTCGTCGAGCGTCAGGTAGCTGCGGCGATTCCAGCGTTCTTCCGCCCGCTGGCTCTTGAGATCCTGGATGGCGATGTCGAACAGCATCAGCACGAACGCCACCGGGTAGATCGCCAGCGCCGAGGCCAGTAGATAGCCGCCCCAGGAAAGCGGCGGGCGTGGGCGGCCACAGCGGGCAGAAGCGTAGCGCCAGCCCCACCAGGCGAGCAGGATGCCGGCGAGCAGCAGCGCCAACAATAGCGCCACCAGCCCTGCAACGCCGGCGCCATAACCTAACAGCATGGCAAGTTCCTCATGTTCACGGCGTGGTGGAACGGTAGCGAACGAAGTAGGGCGGCGCCGGGGGCTCCCCGTCATCGCCATAGTGGCTTTCCGGTTCGATCACGGTTTGGCGTGCGTCGTCGCGCCCGTTGTAGCGGTACTCCAACGGCTGGCGGTAGCGCACGTCGGATGAGCGCAGATCGAAAATCAGCGAAAGGCGCGCATCGCCGTTATCCGTTTGGGCGACCAGCTTGTCGTTGCCTGCCCACAGCTGATACAGCGATTTATCGCCGGTCTCCAGCAGCACCTTCAACTGCCCGTCGGATTGATAACGCAGGAGCTGATACAGCCCTCTTTCCAGCGTCTGTGCGATCAGGTAGATGCCGCCATCCGGGGCCTGCGCGCTTTCCGTCACGCGCACCGTGAGCCAATGCGGTTCGGCCACCTCGCCGGTTTTGCCGTTAACGGCGATGTGCAAGGCGCCGGAGCCGAGCACCGGATTCATCCAGAACAGCACGCGATCGCCGTCAACGGCGGTAAAGATCTCGGGTATGGATTTGCGCTTGCCGGAGGCGTAAGCCGTCGGTGAGTCCTCCTCGCCGCGCTCAAAACCCAGCAGCTGTCGCGCTTCCAACAGCGCCGGCAGATTCAGCGTTTGCCGCCAATGGGCGCCAAAGTCCGGGCTGTAGAATACGCCTTCGGTGCTGATGAGATACAGCGCGCGTTTACCCGGCAGCGCCACCAGTTTGCCGCCGATAAAGGAAGGCCGGTTGTCGTCGCCCTCCGGCCAAGGGATCAGCGCCCCGATGGTGCCCTGTTTCACATCGACCATCCGGCGCCCCTTGGACAGAAAAAGCACGCACTCCTGCCCGCCGCAAACCGCATCGTGGATAGACTCGTCGAGTTCCCCCAGCATCTGCAATCCCTGCGGGCCGCTGAACAACACCTGGCTGAGATAGTTGGCCGCCCAGCCGTAAAAGCTATTGTAGGCCCCGCGCTCACTCCTTTTGCTGATGAGCAGCAGGGCGCCGTCCTGCGCCGGGTAGCTGTGGATGAGATCGTAATGGGCTATCGTCGGCAATGCTTCGTCGCTCTGGGTCCATTGCCACTGCGCATAGCGTTGTTCTGGGGCGAGGAAATAGACGCCCAGCGCGCTGGCCAAAAACAGCGTCAGGATAATAAGGGGTCTTTTATAAAGCGCTAACGTCATCATTTCAGCTCCGTCACCTGATCCTGCTGCCATAACCTGCGGCGCAGATTGCGCAGGTATTTAAACGTTTTAAACGTGCGGTGCTGGTCAAAAGAGTAAAGGCGGCAGATCTGGGCGAAGCCCTCGATCAACAGCGCGAGGCCGCTGACCATCAGCATCATTAAGAGAAGAATCGGTGGCAATTCGCTGCCGAGACGCTGCAGGGTCCAGGCATCCAGGTAAAAGCCCGCCGGGGTATCGGCGTTATCCCACACGATCAGGCCGAGCACAAAGCACGTCACGATCGCGCCGAGAATGAAGACAACGCGCGCGCACAGGTTAAGGCCGGATTCGGTGAAGTAGCGGCGGCCGCCGATGAGGTAGGTCTGGCGATCGCGGTGGTTGATGATCCCACGCACCGTAGGCAGCTCGGGGACGGTGTCGTTCTCGCAATACAACACCTGCAGCGGATCGCCTTTGGCGATGAAAAGCGGATGCTGCCGACGAAATACCGGATGCAGTTTGGTATTGGGGACGTTGAGCGCGCGGGTCGTCAACGCGAAGTGAGTCTCCTTCTGGCGCCACGCATAAGTGTCCAAATATTGCACCTGCCGCGGAATCTCATAGTGGAGGAGTTCGTAGCTCAGGGCGTTGACCGTCTCGATGCCGGAGGCCTCGACGCCGTCAGGGAGGGGAAACTCGGTTTGTTGCGTTGTGGGCACTGACGCGGCGTCTGCACTGACGGCGCGGTATTTGATGCCGGGGATTTTCAGGCTGAGCGATCCGGGCGGCGTGACGTCTTGCCCCTGCAGCACGCGATCCAGCGCCTTGAGCAGGCGCCTGCGGCCGCGATGCCCGATCAGCAGCAGCTCCGAACCGACGAACAGCACCATGCCGATGCCGACAAGGCCGGCGATTACGGCGATAAAGAACAGAACGATGGTCAACCAGGAATCTTCCCCGTCCATGATGAAAAAGGCTGCCGGAAAACCGCCGGCCAGCGCCGCGCCCAGCACCAGCAGGGCGAAGTATTTCAGCTTGTATTTCAGCGTTCTGTCGGGCTCCAGCCGGCCTTTTGTCTCGTGCAGCAGCCAGTGCAGCCAGTAGCTGCCGTCCTGCAGGCGATGGGCGCCGATCTTCACCCGATCGCCGGCGGCGAGCGTGGCCAGCAGATTTTCGCTGTCGCTGAAGTCGTCACGGTAAAAAAAGAATGTTTGGCCGGCGGCGATGATCCTCACCAGATTGTCCGGCGCCGTCTGTTGGCAGGCACATTGTTCGACGGTCACATTAAAAAATTGGGTTTGCATGTCATTCCCTGTCGGCGGGCGTGGCCCGAAAATTCATCCCTGGCGCCAAATTATTCAGCGCTTTTTCATCAACGGCAGCATGCGCACCAGCGCATTGTCCTTGACGATGTAGTGGTGAAACAGCGCGGCGGCGGCGTGCAGGCCGATCAGCCAGTAGCCGAATGACGCCAGTGTTTTATGCCAGCCGATAATCATCCGCGCCTGCGGCCGATCGGCCACATCGGCGAACGGCATCGGCAGGCCGAACAGATACCACTCCTTGCCGCCCAGATAGCGCGAATACACCCCCAGCACCGGCAGCGTCAACAGCAGCAGGTAAATCAGGGTGTGCGTCAGGTGCGCCAGGCCGGTTTGCCACTTCGGCGGTTTGGGCGCGATGGCGGGCGAAGGGTAGCGCCAACGCAGGAACAGGCGGGCGATCATCAGCGCGAACACCGTTACGCCGCAGCTGAAGTGGGTGACAACCAGCACGTACCAGGGGGCGCTGCCCGGTTCGGCAAAGCCGCGCAGCTCGATGGTGACGCAGGTGATGACCAGCAGGATCGCCACCAGCCAGTGCAGGCGAATTTGCCACGGCATGTAGGTGTTCTGCACCGGGTTGCCTTTTGATGTTAAAGGGTCTGTGCGCCGATGGTAACGAAATGTTACAGGTGAGGAAAGCGCCCGTGTGCAGTTTAAGCAAAATGCCAGGGGTTAAACCGCTTGTTAAGCTATGAATTTAGTGGGTTAAGTGCCTGGCGGCAGGAGAGGCAGTTAGCATCGTAAGTTGTGAAGCTAATGGACGATAGATTCAGAGGCTGGCAGCTTAATAAGTAGCGAAGCAAATAGCGCCGCAGCCCTCGCCGCGGCGCCCGGGATCAGTTCAATTTGGCCTTGGCGAAATCGCTGCCGTTCACGTCCACCACATAGCCGCTCAGGTTGCTGCGGGTGGCGTAGAACACTTTGCCGGTGGCCAGCGGCAGCCACGGCGCCTGTTTGGCGAAGATCACCTGTGCCTGTTGATACAGCTTGGCGCGCGCCTGTGGCTGGTTCTCCAGAATCGCCTGCTGGATCAGCCGGTCATAATCCTTATCGCACCAGCGCGCCACGTTGGCGCCGCTCTGCACCCCGGCGCAGCCGAGCAGGGTGGCGAAGTTGTCCGGATCGCCGTTGTCCGACACCCAGCCGTACAGCGCGCTCTGCTGTTCGCCTTTGCGCAGCCCTGCCAGATACTGACCCCACTCCCAGGTGACGATCTTGGCCTTCACGCCCACCTTCGCCCAGTCGCTCTGGATCATCTCGGCTATGCGCTTCGAGTTCGGGTTGTAGGGGCGCTGCACTGGCATCGACCAGATATCGGTCTCAAAGCCCTGCTCCAGCCCGGCCTGCTTCAGCAGCTCGCGCGCCTTCTGCGGATCGTAGGCGTATTCCGGCAGTTGATCGTTGTAGCCCAGCATGCCCGGCGGCAGCAGCGAGTTGGCCGGCGTGCCGCTGTCTTTGAACACCGCGGCGATGATCGCTTTCTTGTCCACCGCATAGCTCAGCGCCTGGCGCACCAGCAGGTTGTCGAACGGCTTTTTCTGGGTGTTGAACGCCAGATAGCCGACGTTCAGCCCGGTGATGTCGTGCAGCTGCAGGTTGCCGTCGGCCTTGATGGCGGCGAACTGTTCCGGCAGCGGCGCGGGGATAATCTGGCATTCATTGGTTTTCAGTTTGGCCAGCCGGGTTTGCGGATCAGGCGTAATCGAGAAGATCAGGTGCTTGCTGGCCACTTCGCCCTGCCAGTAGTGCGGATTGGCGATGTAGCGGATCAGCGAATCCTGTTTGTACTGCTGCAGCGCGAACGGCCCGGTGCCGATCGGCCAGTTGTCGACGTATTCCGGCGTGCCCTTTTTCAGCATTGCGTCGGCGTACTCGGCGGACAGGATCGAGGCGAAATCCATCGCCCAGTCGGCGACGAAGGCGGCGTTGGGCTGGCTCAGCGTGAAGCGCACGTGATGCTCGTCCACCGCCTCCACCTTGGCGATCAGCTTGTCCAGGCCCATGTCGGTGAAGTATTCATAGTTGCCGCCGGAGACCTTGTGATACGGGTTAGTCGGATCCTTCTGCCTCATCACGGTGAACACCACGTCTTCGGCGTTGAAGTCGCGCGTTGGGGTGAAGTATTTGTTGCTGTTGAATTTCACGCCCTGGCGCAGGGTAAAGGTGTAGATCTTGCCGTCCGGGCTGACGCTCCACTCGGTGGCCAGCGAAGGGGCGGGGGTTTTATCGCTTTCGCGCAGCGTCACCAAGCGGTTGTATAGCACCTGTGAGGTGGCGATAAAGGTCGGCCCGGAGCTGGCGAGCTGCGGGTTGAACGATTCCGGCGAGGCGACGGTGCAGTACACCAGCGCATCGGAAGCGGCCAGCGCGCCGCCCGCCGACAACAGGCCGCAGCCAGCCAGCACCAATCCGGCGATAGGGTGTTTTAAAAACGTCAAGGCAAGATCCTCAGGTGGGGGGGCCGTTACCGGCGAATTGATTTAACTATAGATAACGGATGGCGCGACGGGGAACAAGCGTCTCAGCTGCGCATTCTGTGCGCCCCGCGTTGCCAGGCAAACCGCTTTAATCGGCCGCGCGCTTGCGGTCTGCATCATAGCGCTCGCGGGCGGCGTCCAACTCGGGGAAATGGTATTCCGCCCATCGGTCGAGCGCCGTCAGCGTCTCGACCAGCGAGCAGGCGACGGCGCTGAGCCGGTATTCCACATGCGCCTGATTCCTTTCACTTAAATCCAAGCGTTCGAGCAGCCCGTTGCGTTCCAACTGGCGCAGCGTTTGCGTCAGCACCTTCTGTGAAATGCCGTCGATGCGGCGCAGCAGTTCGCCGTTGCGCATCGGCCGCTGCGCCAGCGCGGGCAGGATCAGCATCACCCACTTGCCGGAAATCAGCGCCAGCGCATCGCGCGCGGAGCATTTACTCGAATAGACGTCGCCGGGATAGGCCATGGGGGGTTACCTTCAGGTGCGTAATTGCCAAGGGTGCGATAAAGCCACAGCATAGCAGCACCACCTTACAGCGGGAGACACAGGATGAACGTGCTGATTGTGCTGGCTCACCCCGAGCCGCATTCTTTCAATGCCCATTTGGCCGAACAGGCGCGGCAGGCCTGGCTGGCGCAGGGGCACCAAATGAAGACGGTTGATCTGTATCAGGAGGGGTTTGATCCGCGTGAAGGCGCAGACCATTACCCCAGCAGAAAGCAGGCGGACAGATTTGATGCGATGCAGGAGCAGCGCCATCACTGGACGACTCAGGCGCTGCCGGCGGAGATCCGGCGGCATATCGAGCTGCTGCGCTGGGCGGACACGCTGGTGCTGCAGTTCCCTTTCTGGTGGTTCGGCGCGCCGGCC
The DNA here is from genome assembly GCF_052169175.1 of Serratia sp. CY31944. NCBI lineage: Bacteria > Pseudomonadati > Pseudomonadota > Gammaproteobacteria > Enterobacterales > Yersiniaceae > Serratia > Serratia sp. CY31944. The sequence continues at coordinate 256,527 of NZ_JBJNLG010000006.1, read as the reverse complement.
ATCCTCAAGGGCTGGATGGATCGGGTGTTCGTTTACGGCGGGATCTACGACAGTCGCCACCGCCATGAAAACGGCGTGATGCGCGGCAAACGGGCGCTGCTGACCGTCACCGCCGGCGCCTCCGCTCAGGCCTGCGCGCCGAACGGGCGCGACGGCGATATGCGGCTGATGCTGTGGCCGATCATGCATGCGCTGCACTATATCGGCTTTAGCGTGCTGGAGCCGTTCCTGGTTTATGGCGTGCGCGGCGGGTTGACGGGCGAGGCGCTGCAGGCGCAGAACGCCGCTTTGGCGCAGGTGACGCAGGCGTATCGGGCTGGCTTAGGCGATCTTGCCGCCTGGCCGGCGGTGCGGTTCAACCGCAATGACGATTTTGACGCCGATCTGGCGCTGAAGCCCGGTGCGCCGGTCTATAGCCCGTTCGTGCGCCACCGCGATCCGGTTTAGAAACCGGCCTTCAGCAGTTCCTCGCGCAGGTCGTCGATAATCGCCGGTTCGATGTCGGGGAACTGCTGCTGAATATCGGCGATGGCTTCGGCCACGCTCGGGCCGGCAAAGGTGCCGGAGAAGGGCAGCAGCGGCAGATTGGCGTCGCTGTCCGGCAGTTCGCCGCGGATAGTGCCGGTGATCATGCCCGCTTTTTTTTCCGCCGTGAGGTCGTACTCCCCCACGTTTTTGTCGATCGGTTTCATTGGCCGCCTCGCTGTCGGTGAGTGTTTACCCTGTTCGGTTAAAGCATAGTGTTTCAGGCAATGAATACCAATCAATGTATATAATATTAATATAAAACAATGTGATGCGTATTTTGTCGTTTGACGTTTACCGGGGGCCGGCGCTATGCTCTTGGCGCTAAAGGAACCTTCCTCACTGACAGGGACAGACGACATGAAAAGACTGAAAAGCACGGCGCTGTTGTTGCCGCTGTTGGCGCTCAGCGCCTGCACCCACCACCTCAGCAGCGCGGAGCGGCATGCGAAGCACTACGTTTATCAAACGCGCGACGACTTCGACCCGCAATTCCGCACCGATGTGAACGGCAGCATTAAAAACGCCGTGCCGATGTTCGAACAGTTCTACCAGCAGGGGAAAAAGGATCGCGCGGCGGGCGTGGCGCGCAGCGAGGCGCAGAAAAAGGCCGATTATCTGGCCAGCCCGGAATTCCAGCAGAACATGGAACACAAAACCATTTTCATCAATCGCGCCTACAGCGGCTCCGACAATCCTAAACGCCGTCAGGTGCTGTCGCAGGAAGCGGTGGGCGCCTACTGGGACGGTTACGAAGGCCGCTGACTGAATCCCACATAAACAGAAGGTAATAAAAACTGGCCTTCTGCCGGTTATTTGATTATAAAAACCGCCGCTAAGGACGATGTTCATAATCGAAACCAGGAGTGTTTATGTTGGCAAACGTTAAGCGTTCGTTCGCCGCCGCCGTCGTATTGATGTTGGCGCTGCCCGCGGTTCAGGCCGCGGATTACCGTGCGGGCGAGCAATACACCCGGCTGGATAAGCCGGTAGCCGCCGCGCCTGCGGTGGTGGAGTTCTTCTCCTTCTACTGCGGCCCTTGCTATCAGTTCGCCGAAACCTACCGCGTAGGCAGCACCGTGGCGCAGGCGCTGCCCGCCGGTGAGAAAGTCACCAGGTATCACGTCAGCCTGATGGGCAAATTGGGCAATGAGCTGACCGAAGCCTGGGCGGTGGCGACGGTGCTGGGCGTGGAAGACAAGATTGAAGGGGCGATGTTCGACGCGGTGCAGAAACAGCGCGCCGTCAATAGCGCCGAAGATATTCAGCGGGTGTTCACGGCGGCCGGCATCGATGCCGCCACCTATGAAAACGCGCGCCACAGCCTGCTGGTCAAAGGGTTGATCGCCAAGCAGAACGAAGCGGTGAAGGCGTTCGAGGTGCGCGGCACCCCGTCGTTCTACGTAGCCGGCAAATACAAGATAGACAATGCCGGCATGGCCAGCACCAGCGTTGAAGGCTACGCCAAAGAGTACGCGGCGGTGGTGCGGCATCTATTGGATACGCAGCCTTAAGGCGATTCCTCCTCCGGCGCCCGATGATCTGTGATCGCGGCGCCAAATCCCCGGCTCGCCATTGATTGTGTGTTAACGGATTGTTATGGTGGTTTTCTGTTCAACGGCGCAGCACCGCTGCTGTTTGAAGGGAGAGATCATGACGGCATTGGCAACGCTCCGGGACGTCGGCTTCGAAGAGTGGCTGGGGAAAATCAACACCGCCTGCGGCAGATTCTGCGCAAAAACGCTGGGGCCGGGCTTCAGCGGGGCGATGCAGGAGTTTCGCGCCCATGCGCTGCGCCTGAGCGTGGTCGACGTGTCTCAGGCCCGGCTGTACCGTACGCCGCGCGAGATCGCCCGCAGCGACGGCGCGCACTTTTTTACCGTCTTCCAGCTGCGCGGCAGCGCGTTGATGGAGCAGGGCGAGAGCCAGACGGTGCTCTCTCCCGGCGACATCACGCTGATCGACGCCTCACGGCCCAGCAGCTTCACCTTCCAGCGCGATTCACGCCAAATCTCCCTGTTGTTGCCGCGCGGCTGCCTGCCGGTGCCGCCGCCTTGCGCCCAGCGTCTCGGAGCAGAGCTCAGCGCGGTGCGCCTCAGCCGCCAGCTGGTGCTGAGCAGCATGCAGGATCCTCAGCTTGCCGCGGCGGAAAGCGAGGCGGTGCTGAATGCGCTGGCGGCGCTGCTGCGCCCGGCGCTGGCGCTCGAACAGGCGCGCCCGGAGGGGCAACAGCCGGTTTTCGACAAGGCACTGGCGTTGATCGACAGGCATATTCAGTCGCCGCAGCTGCGCCCGGAATGGGTGGCGGCCGAGTTGGGGGTGTCGCTGCGCAGCCTGTATCGGCTGTTCGCCCGTCAGGGGCTGGTGGTGGCGCAGTACATCAGGAACCGCCGGCTGGATCTGTGCGCGCAGGCGCTGCGCAGCGCCGCCGGGCAGGAGAAGCTGGCCGGAGTCGGCCTCGACTGGGGTTTTGCCGATCACAGCCATTTCTCGACCGCTTTCAAGCAGCGTTTCGGCATGTCGCCGAGCGAGTACCGTCGGCAGTATCAGTAAGTCAGGGCGCGGGCCAGGCCCGCGCCGCTTCACTCAATAGCGGATGCAGACCGATTTCGACTCGGTGTAAGCGTCCAGCCAATCCGGGCCGAAATCACGGCCGCTGCCCGACTGTTTGAACCCGCCGAACGGCATGTTCGGGTCGATCAGCGTATGGGTGTTGACCCACACGGTGCCGGCCTGAATGCGCGGCGTCAGCGCCATCGCCTGCTGCAGGCTGGTGGTCCACAGGCTGGCAGTCAGCCCGAAGTCGGTGTCGTTGGCCTTGCTCAGCGCCTCCTCGGCGCTCGCCACCCGAATCAGGTTGACCACCGGGCCGAACACTTCTTCACGCGTCAGGTTCAGCCTGTCGTCCGGGTTGATCACCAGCGTCGGCGAGATGTAGAAGCCGTTGGCGTCCGGCCCGGCCGCGCCGCCGATAAGCTCGGCATTTTTCGCCCGGGCGTCGTCCAGGTAGGCCGCCACCTTGTCGCGGTGCGCGAGCGACACCAGCGGGTTGATTTGCGCGCCGGTATCCATCCCCGGCCCGACCGACAGCGATTTCACCGCCTGTTCGAATCCCGCTACCAACCGATCATAAATCGGCGCTTCGATATAAATCCGCGAGCTGGCGGCGCACACCTGCCCCTGGTTGAGGAAGCTGCCGAGCATCAGGCCTTCGATCACCTGCTGCGGATCGGCATCTTTCAGCACGATGGCCGGGTTTTTGCCGCCCAGCTCCAGCGTCACGCGGGTCAGGCGATCCGCCGTCGCGCGCGCGATGCTTTTGCCCACCGGCGTGGAGCCGGTAAAGCTGACTTTGGCGATCAGCGGATGTTCGGTCAGCGCCTTGCCGCACACGGTGCCGCGGCCGGTGACCACGTTGAACACGCCCGGCGGCACGCCGGCTTCGCTCGCCAGTTCGGCCATGCGCAGCAGGGTGAGCGGGGTGGTTTCCGACGGCTTGATGACGATGGAGCAGCCCGCCGCCAGCGCCGGCATCACTTTCCACATGCCGATCATCAGCGGGAAGTTCCAGGGCACGATGCCGGCGACCACGCCGATCGGCTCTTTACGGGTATAAACCTGATATTTGGCGCCCGGCGGCATCGGAATGGAGACGTCCAGCGTCTGGCCGGTGATTTTGGTCGCCAGCCCGGCGGTGTAGCGCATCCAGTTCAGGGTGCTGCCGACTTCGAAAGCGCGGGCGATGTTGATGGATTTGCCCTGCTCCAGGGTTTCCAGCTGCGCCAGCTCCTCGGCGTGCTGTTCCACCAGATCGGCGAAGCGCAGCAGGATGCGTTCTCGTTCTACCGGCAGACGCTGCGCCCAGACGCCTTCGCTGAAGGCTTTGTGGGCGGACTGCACCGCCAGCGCGACGTCGTGTTCGTTGGCATCGGCGGTGGTGGCGATCTGCTGCCCATTGGCGGGGTTATACACCGCCAGGCGGCCTTCCGCGGCGGACGCGCGCCACTGGCCGTCGATATACAGCCCATGCTGACGATCGAGAAAACGCGACACGCTATCCAGCACGGCTACGGTATTGTCAGACATACATCCTCCGATCAGGCTCATCAGGTTATCGTTAACCCTGCAAGTCTAGATCAGCGGAAAAGCGGCGGCTTTGGTCTGCCTGACATTCGGTTTGCCCTGCGTGTCATTTTGCCGTGACGGAAGGATAAACCGCGGCCGGCGGGCGCCGGCCGGGAGGGATCACGAGCTCAGGGTTGCCAGACGGGTGGCGAAGCCGAGGAACAGCAGGCCGATCAGGCCGTTGCCGAGCTTCGCCAGGCCTTTCTTGTGATTGAAGAAATGCGCCAGCATCGCGCCGGAGAAGATCAGCGTGCTCATGTAGATAAAGCTGACGGCTTCGAGGATCAGCGCCAAAATGGTGAACGACAGTCCGGTGTGCGCGTAGTTGAAGTCGATGAACTGCACGAAGAACGACACGTAAAACAAGATAGCTTTCGGGTTGGTCAGGCTCAGCGTCAGCGATTTGCGCAGAATGCTGTGGCCGCCTTCAATCTGCTGCTGTTGCGCCTGCGCCTTCTGCACGAAGGTGGCGTAGAGGATTTTTGCGCCGAGGAACAGCAGGTAAATCGCGCCGAGAAAACGCACCAGGGTAAACAGGAACGGCGTGGTGCGGATCAGCGAAGCCACGCCGATATAGGCGCAGAAGATCAGGATCGCATCGCCGATGAACACGCCGAGCGCCGCGGTGTAGCCGGCGCGCACGCCGCGCGATACGCCGGTTTTCAGTACGTACAGCGTATTCGGCCCCGGCAGAATGATAATGAAGACCACCCCGGCCAAATAGGTCCATAAATTCAGGACGCCAAAACTCTCTAACACAATAACCTCTCCATGCGCGCAACTAACAGGCAAAAACACTGGCCACGCCCGTGACCGGCCGCGATCCTAACGCTGTGCAACCGGGTTGGCAACGTAATAAACTTCATGTTGTTGGTTAAAAATTGTCGAAACATTGTTGAAAACGTCGGCGCCGAATTAAAAAGCAAGAGCCGACGTGTTTCGCCAACGGCCCGTCACTATGCTGGTTAACATCGAAACCGCAGTGAGGAACGGATGATGAAAAACGTAATCGACAGCGCCGACCCGCGCTGGCTGGCGATCGTCAGCCGCGATAAACACGCCGACGGCCGCTTTATCTATGCGGTGAAAACCACCGGCGTGTATTGCTCGCCTTCTTGCCCGTCACGCCAGCCGAACCGGCAAAACGTGGAACTGTTCGACGATGCCGAGCAGGCGGAGGCGGCGGGTTATCGGCCCTGCAAACGCTGCCGCCAGGGGCTGACGCCGTTGACAGAGCAGCATGCGCGGCAGATAGCCGAGGCCTGCCGCTATATCGAACGGGCGGAGAAAGCGCCGTCGCTGCAGGCGCTGGCGCGTCACGTCGGGTTGAGCCAATACCATTTCCACCGGCTGTTCAAAGCGATCACCGGCCTGACGCCGAAAGGCTATGCCGACGCGCAGCGCAGCCAGCGCTTGCGCACCGGTCTTACGCAGCAGGAGACGGTGACCGACGCGATTTTCGACGCCGGCTATGGCGCCAACGGCCGCTTCTACCGGCAAGCCAACGCCGCGCTCGGCATGACGCCGAAGGCCTACCGGGCGGGCGGCAAAGGCATGCGCATCCATTTCGCCGTCGGGCGCTGTTCGCTGGGTGAGATCCTGGCGGCGCAGAGCGAGGTGGGCATCTGCGCCATTCTGCTGGGGGACGATGCGCAGCGGTTGGTGCAGGATCTGCAGGACAAGTTCCCTAATGCCGAGCTGATCGGCGGCGATGCGCAGTATGAAGCGCTGATGGCGCAGGTGGTGGGGTTGATTGAAGCGCCGGAGAACGGGTTGGCGCTGCCGCTGGATATTCGCGGCACCGCGTTTCAACAGCGGGTCTGGCAAGCGCTGCAGACGATACCGGTCGGCGAAACTGTCAGCTATGCCGACATCGCCCGGCGCATCGGCGCGCCCAAAGCGGTGCGCGCGGTGGCCGGCGCCTGCGCCGCCAACGTGCTGGCGGTGGCGATCCCCTGTCACCGGGTGGTGCGCAACGACGGCGCTTTGTCCGGCTATCGCTGGGGCGTCGAGCGCAAGAAAGCCTTGCTGGAAAAAGAGGCGCAGCGATGAGCCGCTCGCTGGCGGCGCGGCTGGCCGAATTGGACTGGGCGGCGATTGAACGCGAACTCGATGCGCAGGGCTGTGCGCGGTTGCCTGGCGTGCTCAGCCAAGACCTGTGCCGCGAGCTGGCGGCGCTCTACCCGCACGATGCGCACTTCCGCAGCCGCATCGTGATGGCGCAGCACGGTTTTGGCCGCGGCGAGTACCGCTATTTCGCCTATCCGCTGCCGCTTCCGGTGGCCGAGGCGCGCAGCCTGATGTATGCGCGGCTGGCGCCGGTGGCCAACCGCTGGAACGCCTTGTTGGGTCTGGCGGCGCGCTATCCCGCCGAACACGAAGCCTACCTGGCCGAATGCCACCGGGCCGGCCAACGGCGGCCGACGCCGCTGCTGTTGCGTTACGAAGCGGGGGATTACAACTGCCTGCATCAGGATCTGTACGGCGAGCGGGTGTTTCCGCTGCAGGTGGCGTTTTTGCTCTCCGCCCCCGAACGGGATTTCACCGGCGGCGAATTCGTGTTGACCGAACAGCGGCCGCGGATGCAGAGCCGGCCGGAGGTGGTGCCGCTACAGCAGGGCGACGCGGTAGTGTTCGCCGTGCATCACCGGCCGGTGGCGGGGGGGAAAGGCTGTTATCGGGTCAATCTGCGCCACGGCGTCAGCCGGGTACGTTCCGGCCAACGCCACACGCTGGGGGTGATCTTTCACGACGCGCTATAGCTTGCGCGCCAGCAGGGTGGCGAAGCGCAGCGAGATACGGTTGCCGGCGGCGTCGGTCTTGTGCAACTGGCCGACGTCCTCGTTGTATTTGAGGATCTCCCAGTCGCGATAATAATGCTGCAGTTCACCCGGGCTAAAAGTGAACGGGAACGGCAGCGGGCAGGGATAATCCTCGGTATCCATCGCCGCCACGATCAGGTTATGGCCACCGCGAACGGTGCTGTCCTGCATGTTTTGCACGATATGCGGAATTTGCTGGCGTTCGAGAAACATCATCACCACGGTGGACAGGATGAAGTCGTATGCGCCGCTGAAGCGGTGGGTATTGAGATCCTGCACGCCGGCGCTTAGGCGGGTCAGCTGCTCGGCGTCGATGATCTGATTGAGGCGGTCTATCGACGGCGCGTGCTTGTCCCAGGCGGTGACGTCGAAACCTTTCAGATTGAGATAGAGCGAATTGCGGCCGCCGCCGCAGCCCAGATCCAGCGCCTTGCCCGGCGCGATGCGCGCCGCCGCCTCGATCACTTCGGAGTGGGTGCGCGTCAGTTCGTATTTCTTGTGGTAGTAATCTTCCGGCGTGCAGTAAAACGCCAGCCGGCAGGTCATGTCGTCCGAGAAGGAAACGATGCGATGCCACTGCTGCGGTGCGATAAACGGCGGCTGGCTTTCGGGGCTGAACTGCCAGGTCTCGGTGGTGGCACCGTCCTCGGTCATCATGGCGAACGTCAGGCTGCCGCTCAGTACGGTGAGCTTCGCCCAGGTGCCGCTCTGGGTGTTGTGGCGCTGGCGGAAGGCCTCCGGCAGCGTGTCGCTGTTCCATTCCGGCAGGGTTTTATAGCAAAGCAGCTGCTGCTCCATAAGGGGCTCCTCTGGCTGGGCAAGCAAAGTGATTTATATGATGTATATAAAATACATCTTTATCGAGCGTTTGAACATAGCGGCCTGACGGAAAGGCGTGGCATATCTTTATACTGGATTGTGCGCGGCGGCTGGGCTAATTTCAGTGCTGTTCATGTCATCACGTTCAGGGAAAAGATGCCGATACCTCGTTTATTCCACCCGATATCCTTCCGTTTGCTGAGCCTGGCCGCGCTGCTGGCGTTGGCGGGCTGTACCAGCAAAACCACCACCACGGCGCCAACGGCGCGCCCCGCCGACGTCAAAGCCCGACTGATGACGCTGATCCCGGCCAACGCCGGCGATCGTCAGGGCTGGGCCACCGATATTACCGCCGCCTTCGCCGCGCAGGGCATCGAGCCGAGCGATGAGAACCTGTGTTCAGTGCTGGCGGTGACCGAACAGGAGTCGACGTTCCGGGCTAACCCGCAGGTGCCGGGGCTGCCGAAGATCGCCTGGAAGGAGATCGACCGCCGCGCCGATCAGATGCACATCCCGAACTTTTTGGTGCATACCGCGTTGAAGATCTCGTCGTCGAACGGCCAGAGCTACAGCGAGCGGCTGGATAAGGTGCGTACCGAGAAGGATCTGAGCGATATCTTCGATGACATGATCGACCGCGTGCCGATGGGGCAGAAGCTGTTCGGTCATTTAAATCCGGTACATACCGGTGGCCCGATGCAGGTGAGTATTGCCTTCGCCGAGGCGCACGCCAAAGGGTACCCTTATCCGGTCGACGGCTCGATTCGCCGCGAAGTTTTCAGCCGGCGCGGCGGCATGTACTTCGGCATTATGCATTTGCTGGGATATCCGGCCGATTACAGCCGGCCGATTTATCGCTTTGCCGACTTCAACGCCGGCTGGTACGCCAGCCGCAACGCGGCGTTCCAAAACGCGGTCAGCCGGGCGAGCGCCATTCCGCTGGCGCTGGACGGCGATCTTATCGACTTCGGCAGCGACAAGCCCGGCTCGACCGAGCTGGCGGTGCGCACGCTCGGCAAGCGCTTGAACATGAGCGACAGCGCCATTCGCCGGGCGCTCGAGAAAGGCGAGACGGCCGGCTTTGCCGACACCGATCTGTATAAGAAGGTCTTTGCGCTGGCGGGCGGCAAGCTGCCGCGCGAGATGCTACCGGGCATCCAGCTGGAAAGCCCGAAAATCACCCGCAAGCTGACCACCGCCTGGTTCGCCAAACGGGTGGATGAACGCCGCCAGCGCTGCATGGCGCGCGCCGGCGGGTAACCCAAAAGAAAACGCCGCCGGTGGCCTGAAACCATCGGCGGCGCGATCGCGCATCAGGCGCTGCGGCGCGGGTTGGTCAGGCCGAAGTTAAAGCTGTTGCAGCGGTTGCAGAACTCTTTCATCACCGGCGGCGTGTCCATCATCGGTACTTTCACCTCGATAAACGCCAGCCGATCCTGCCGCGAGGCGCGTTCCAGGGCCATTTCCAGCTGTTGCGTGGTTTCCACCGCCACGCTGAACGGCTGCGCCTGGGTATTCAATACCGCCGGCAGTTTGGCGTAGTCCCACGGGCCGATGTCGTTGTAGGACGAGTTTTCGCCGAGGATATACCGCTCGATGGTGTAACCGTCGTTGTTGATCAGGAAGATGATCGGCTTTTGCTCGCAGCGCAGCAGGGTAGACACTTCCTGCGCGGTGAGCTGGAAGGAGCCGTCGCCGATGAACAGCAGGTGCCGGCGCTCCGGCGCCGCCATCAGGGTGCCGAGCAGCGCCGGCAGGGTATAGCCGATCGAGCCCCAGATCGGTTGGTTGACCACCTTGACGCCGCCGGGCATGCGCATGCCGCCGATGGCGGCGCCCGAGGTGCCGTTTTCCACCACCACCACGTCATCTGCCCGGATAAATCGCTGGATCCGTTGCCACAGATAGGCCTGGTCGATGGGGGCGTCGCTCGGCGTCGCCAGCTTTTCACGCGGATCGGGCAGCGGCGCCAGGGGCTGTACCGGCGCGTCTTCGCTCAGATCCAGCAGCGCCTGCAGCAGATCCGCCGTTGCCACCGCCGGATAGGAGGTGTTGTCCAGCTTCAGCGAGAACGGCTGGATATCCACCTGAGCGGCGGCGGGAATTTGCTGCGAGAAATAGCCGGTGGTGGAGTCCACCAGACGCACGCCGAAGCTCAGCACGCAGTCCGAGTGCGCCATGCGTTCATACAATTCGGGGCGCGACAGATTGCCGCTGTAGCCGCCCATCCAACCGGCGGTATCTTCCGGAATGATGCATTTGGCGGTCGGCATATTGGTCAGCGGAATGGCAAAGCGGTGAGCGACCTCGATCACCAACCGCTGCAGCTGATAGCGATCCACCATTTGGTCGACCAACATGATCGGGCGCTGCGCGCGTTTTATTTTGGTTAACAGCGCCATCGCCGCTAATTGCACATTGTATTTATCGCTGGCCGGCAACTGCGGCGCCGCTGCGGCTGCGGCGATTTCAATTTCGACGTCGCAAATATCGGAAGGCAGCTGTAAATACACCGGTTTCTTCTCTATCCAGGCGCGGGAAATAACGCGCGGAATTTCCTGCGCGGCATTTTCCGGCGTAATCAAGGCTTGAGCAACGGTGAATTGTTTAAAACAGTTCATGACGTTGTCGAAATTGCCGTCGCCCAGAGTATGGTGCAATAGCTGATGATTCTTCATCGCGTGCAGCGGCGGCGTGCCGGCGATGCAGACCACCGGCGAGGATTCGGCATAGGCTCCGGCGATGCCGGACAGCGCGGCCAGATCGCCGACGCCGTAGGTGACGATCAGCGCGCCGGCGCCCTTCATTCGGGCATAGCCGTCGGCGGCGTAGGCGGCGTTCAATTCATTGCAGTTGCCGATAAACGCCAGCCGGTCGTCGCTTTCCAGCAGCTCCAGCAGGCTGAGGTTATAGTCGCCGGGCACGCCGTAAATACGATCGACGTTCAGGGCGTGAAGCTGTTGCAGAATGAATGACCCGATAGTTATTTTCATTGATTGCTCCGGATTATTTATCTTTATTTTGTCAGGCGAAAATCAGCAAAAATAAATTGCTGGCGATGTTGTGTCGTTAGCATTAACAGTTATTTAAAGCGTCGACTTGTTCAAGATAGGGTTGGCAGCCGGAAAATGGGCGGTTTGTATTCGGCGCTTTACGCGATTGAGTAAGACATAAAAAGTAGGGATATTGCGTATTGGCGTGCGGCGGTATTTTTCCTTGATGGAATATCAGCAGAGAAACGGCGCCGCATTGGCATTTATCATGATGCAGGGCGAATCATCCGGTACTTTTGACGCCGCGTTAAATCCCATTGAGCGACACAACGCTTTTTGCCTGGAAAAGAAAAGCCGACGCTGACGTAAAGGGGAATTTTGGTGATCCGCCGCACGCTTATTTTAAGAAACCATCACGCAACCAATTAAAAACAAAAAATTAACAACAATCGTTTTTTATTCGTCGGTTTCCGTCAGCTTTGCTTTACGGGGACGGCGGTGCGCGCCACGTCGGGCCGGCGTTAAAATACGCCGTTGCGGGCGCTAAGATAACGTGGTGGCCATCACATTCCGTGGGAAGTGATACGTAAACTTTTCTCCACGTGCGCGCAGATGGCGTATACCTACCAAAGAGGGCGGTGCCCCAGTGGCACTGACTGACGGGGGAAAGAGCAATGAAAAGCTATCGACATATTCTGGTACTGATTCACGATGAGCGCGATGGGCTGCCGTTGCTGCGTCAAACGGTGGCGATGGTGCGCGGGTTGCCGATCGCCATCACCGTCGGCCACCTTAACGCCGACTATGCGGAGCTGGAGTACGGCAGCGATGCGCTGGTCAAAGATCGCCAGGCGCAGGAGGTGATCGCCGCCAAGGCGATGCTGAGCCGGTTGGTGAGCGCCGTCGATGCGCCGGTTGCGGTCAAGGAAATCGTCACCATCCGGCGCTTTAAGGACGTCAACGATTTCATTCATCAGGCCGGCATCGATCTGGTGGTGGTCGGGCACCAAAACCGCCTGTTCGGCCTCTATTCCTCATATTCTCTGGAATTTGTGAACCGTCTCGATGTCGATGTGTTGGTCAAGCATCTTGCCCGCGAGTAGCGTGCGACAAAGCGGACTTTTCCCACGGCTTTGCCGCCTTAAAGGCGATAGCATGCGGATATCGGTACAATTTGTTATGAATTATTGGGCATTTTCCGGCGCTAAACTTAACCAAAGCACAACGGGCGTTGGATAAATTAGATACAGCTTGATCTTGCCTGGGCTATCGGTAAAAATCTGCGGCCGTATTTTTACAGGAGCTTTACGATGTTTCTCAAACGGACTCTTTTGGCATGTTCTCTGGCGTTGATATTTCCTGCACTGCCTTCTTACGCTGAGGTTGGTACAGAAAGTGGCAATACCGCGCAGGCTGAAAAACCGGGTGTATGGCAGCGTTTTACCGATAACGTGGCGGAGACCTGGAACAACTCGCCTAACCACGATCTCTATATCCCGGCCATTACCTGGCACAACCGTTGGACTTACGATGATGAACATATCGATAAGTACAACGAACGCCCGTGGGGCGCCGGTTACGGCATCTCCCGCTACGACAGCGACGGTGACTGGCACGGCATCTACATCATGGCGTTCAAGGACTCCTTCAACAAGTGGGAGCCGATCGGCGGCTACGCCTACGAGAAGATCTGGCGCCCGCTGGATGACAAGGATTTCCGCCTGGGGCTGGGCTTTACCGCCAGCGTCACCGCGCGCGACAACTGGAAATACATTCCCATCCCGGCGCCGCTGCCGCTGGCCTCTATCGGCTATCAGCGGCTGACGTTCCAGGCGACCTACATTCCCGGCACCTATAACAACGGCAACGTGTTCTTCGCCTGGCTGCGCTGGCAGTTCTAAACTTCCTGAATTCCGAAAAACGGCGCGGCGGCGAGATTAAAGGAACTTGTCGCCGCCAGCGGCGTCGGAAGGGTATCCCGGCGCGCTGCGCCGATTGCATGCCGTTATTACAGGAGTTTCACCACTATGATCACCAAACATCGTTTACTGCTGGCTTTGGCGCTGTCCGCTACCCTGGCCAGCGGCGCCACCCAGGCCGCCGGGCTGATGGATTCCCTCAGCAGCGCGGCGGGCGAACTGAGTAAGTCGGGCGGCGACAGCAGCGGCGGCATGTCGCTCTCCTCGTTGACCGGCCTGCTGAACGGTGGCGACAAGGCGTTGAGCTCCAGCAGCATGACCAATGCCGCCGGCATTCTGCAGTACTGCGTGAAAAACAACGTGCTGTCGGCTAACGGCGCCGAAGGGGTGAAAGATCAACTGCTCAGCAAGCTGGGCATCACCAGCACCGAAAACGCCAAGAGCCAGGATTATCAGCAGGGCCTGGGCGGCTTGCTGCAGACCGGCGAAGGCAAGAGCCTGGATCTGAACAGCCTGGGCACCTCGCAGATCACCGAGAAGGTGAAGCAAAAAGCCTGCGATCTGGTGCTGAAACAGGGCAAATCCTTTATTTCATGATAAGCGAACGGCGGAGTGCTCCGCCGTTCTTTTTTGTATAAGCTGGAAAAATGAAAAAAACGTTGATGCTTTCCCTGCTGGCAGGGATGACGATGTTGCAGGGGTGTTCCGTGAAATCCAACGATGCGCCACCGCCGCCGCAGGTGAAACCGATCGGCATGGCGAACCCGGCCGACGTGTACTGCACCCAAATCGGCGGCAAGCTGAACGCCAAAGAGAATGCGGCAGGCCAGTATTCCACCTGTACCTTGCCGAGTGGGCAGGAAATTGAAAGCTGGGAGCTGTTCCGCCGCGATCATCCGGTGAAAAAGTAACCCTATGCGGCGCCGGTTCCGGCGCCCGATCAGAATTGGCGATCGCCTATCGACTGCAGTTGCAGGCTGCCGTCTTTTTGTAGCGTCAGCGGCATGCGCCAATCGCGCTGTTTATCCAGGTTGAACGGCCGGGAGCGGAACATGCAGCCGGTCTTGATGTTCTTGATTTTCATCACGTGTTCCGCGTCCGCATTGATTTTCACCTCGAAGCTGCCGGCGGGCGGAATAAAGACTTCCGCCAGCTGCTGCGGCGCCGTCGGCGTTTCCAGCTTGACCAGCACCGCAAAATCGTTGCCCTGATTATCCAGCGTCAGCCGATGCAGACCGGCCGTGGGCAGCCGCGTCGGCTGATGCAGATAACCCGCTGAGGCGGGCCACGGCTGCCCGGCATTGTCATGCAGCGGCCCGCCGCACTGTTCACGCGCCTCGCGCAGCGGCATTTCGCGCTTTATTGCGCGGTTGTAATCGGCGGGGGCGGCGAGGCTGAACTCGTCGTCATATTGGTGGGCGCGCAGATAGCGCTTGGCGCCGAGCACCCCAACGGCGACCAGCATGAAGAACAAAAATATCCTCAGGCGATTTTTGAAAATCAGCCCGAACAGCTTCCCGGGGAGTTGAAACAGCCACCTTGCGATCGTCAATAACATCGTTTTCCCTTAGCGCCCAAGCCGTTACGTCTGCGGTAACTTCGCTTGCCTCAGTATAGCCAACATCCCGCAGGCGAAAATCCTGCCCGGCGATTTTTCTTTCGCTCACGGTTGTACGTTTGTGTTTGTTTGTGTACATTTGTGATCACTTTAGCGTCACCGGATTGACACGATGTCCAAACTGCTACCGAATGAGCGCCACCAGGCCATTCTCGACACGCTTCGCCAACAGGGGCGGGTGCTGGCGCTGGAGATGGCGCAGCGGCTGAATACCACCGAAGCCACCATCCGCCGCGATCTGCGCCAGCTGGCGGCGCAGAATCTGTGCAAACGCATCTATGGCGGCGCGCTGGCGCCGACGCCGGCCGAAGGCCCCGTTGCGGCGCGCATGGCGCTCAGCGGCGATGAGAAGCTGGCGCTGGCGCAGACCGCGCTGGGGTTGATCGGTGAAGAACAACTGATCTTCCTCGACGCCGGCAGCACCCATCTGTATCTGGCGGATCTGTTGCCGCGCGATCGGCGTTTGACGGTGGTGACCAATGCATTGAGCATCGCCGGTAAAATGCTGGAGCGGCCGGGGATCCGCACCATCCTGATCGGCGGCGAGCTGGATGCGCAGGTCGGCGGCTGCGTGGACGCCAAGGCGGCGGAAGAGATAGACGGTTTCCATTTCGATCTGGTGTTCACCGGCATCTGCGCCTACGACCCGGACGGCGGCTTTTCCGCGCTGAGCTACCAGGATGCCACGTTCAAAAAGCGGCTGCTGACGCGTGCCGGCAGCGTGGCGGTGCTGTGTACCCGCGATAAGCTCAATACCTACGCCCCTTACCCCTTCCTGCCCGCCGGGCGGGTGGATCATCTGGTGACGGCGCGCGGCGCGCACCCGCAGCTCGAGCTGCAGGTGGCGCAGGGCGGCGGCCAGGTTTGGCACAGCGATTTACCGACCGGAGAATGATGATGAAAATAGCCCATGTAGCCCTGTGGACCCGCGACATCGACGCGCAGCTGGCGTTCTGGCAGCGCTATTTCAACGCTGAGGCGGGCGAGGAGTACGTCAGCCGCAACCGGCCGGGGTTTGTTTCCCGCTTCGTCAGCCTGGCGGCCGGGCCGACGCTGGAGATCATGCGCGTGCCGACGCTGTTGCCGGCGCAGGCCCAGGAAGAGCGGGTGGGCTGGGCGCACATCGCGCTGTCGCTGGGGGATGAGCGGCAGGTCGATCGGTTGGCGCAGCGCGCGCAGCAGGAGGGCATCCTGCAGTCCGCGCCGCGCTGGACCGGCGACGGCTTCTACGAGGCCGTCATCCGCGATCCGGACGGCAACGCGATTGAAATCACCGCCTGATCACTCCTCTTCGATGCTGGTGAACTGCTCGCCCAGATAATCGAGCAGCAGCCTTACCGCCGGCAGCAGCCCGCGGCGCGACGGGTAAACCGCATGCACCACGCCGCCCTGCGGCTGCCAGCCGGGCAGGAGCTGGACCAGTTCGCCGCGCAGCATGTCGTCGCGCATCATCATCGCCGGCAGCTGAACGATGCCGGCGCCGGCGATGGCGGCGGTGCGCAGCATCAGCATGTCGTCGGTGACCAGCCGCGGCGTGTGTTCCCACTCCACCCGTTCACCCTGCGGGCCGGTCAGCCGCCATTGGTGCTGAGCGCGCGCGGGGCCGAGATCGAGCGTCGGGTATTTACGCAGGTCTTCCGGCGCGTGCGCCGGCCCGAGGGTGCGCACCAGCGCCGGGCTGGCGGCGACGCACCAGGTGCGCTGCGCCAGGATCTTCAGCACCAGATCGCTGTCTTCCAGCGGCGGCGGCCGCACGCGGATCGCCAGATCCAACCCTTCCCCCACCACGTCCACCCGGCGGTTGGTCGCTTCCAGATGCACCGTCACCTTCGGATAGTCGGCCATAAAGGCCGCCACCATGCTGCCGACGCGGGTGTGCAGGATCGCCACCGGGCAGGACATGCGCACCGTGCCGCAGGGCTCGGCGCGCGTCTGTTCGATCGCCTGCTGCGCCGCTTCCGCTTCCACCAGCATCGCCTTGCAGTGCGCGTAATAGTTTTGGCCGACCTCGGTCACCGAGAAACGCCGCGTCGAGCGCTGGATCAGGCGCACGCCCAGCCGCTCTTCCAGCAGCGCCACGCGGCGGCTGAGCTTGGATTTGGGAATGCCCAACGCCCGGCCGGCGGGGGCGAATCCCTGGTGATCGACCACGCTGGCGAAGAAAAACAGATCGTTCAGATCGGTCAGCATCCTATCCCTTATCGTTCTACCAGTAGAACACTGAGTGTACATCTTGCCTACTACTGCAGCAAACCCCGACGGATTAAACTTCTGCCATCAACTTAAGGCCGTGAGGCCTGAAACGGGAGTTCAAGATGAAAAAAATCCTCGGTATTCACAACAGCCCGGAAGCACATTGGGTCGGTAACGGTTTCCTGGTGAATTCGCTGTTCTCTTATAACGATTTGGGGGCGGAAATGAGCCCGTTCCTGCTGCTTGATCACGCGGCGCCAACCAAATTCCGCTCTGCCTCCGGCACCCGCGGCGTGGGTCAGCATCCGCATCGCGGTTTTGAAACGGTGACCATCGTCTATCAGGGCGAAGTGGAACACCGCGACTCGACCGGCAGCGGCGGGGTGATTGGCCCCGGCGACGTCCAGTGGATGACCGCCGCCTCTGGCATTCTGCATGAAGAGTTCCATTCGCGGGACTTTTCGCGCAAGGGCGGCACCATGGAAATGGTGCAGCTGTGGGTCAATCTGCCGGCCAAGGACAAAATGGCCGAGCCGGGTTACCAGACGCTGCTGAACGCCGATATTCCGGTGGTTCCGCTGGCGGACGGCGCCGGGCAGGTGCGGGTGATCGCCGGTGACTTCGGCGGCCACGCCGGCCCGGCACGCACCTTTAGCCCGCTCAACGTGTGGGATATGAAGCTGAATGCCGGCCACACCACCACGCTGACGGTGAAAGAAGGCCATACGCTGGCGCTGGTGATGCTGCACGGCGCGATCCTGGTCAACGGCGAAGAGGTGGTGCGCGAAACCCAAATGGTGCGTTTCGACCGGGCGGGGGATGCGATCACTATCGAAGCCAACAACGACGTCGCGCTGCTGGTGCTGAGCGGCGAACCGATCGATGAGCCTATCGTCGGCTACGGCCCGTTCGTCATGAACAGCGACGCGGAAATCCAGCAGGCGTTCCGCGACTTCAACAGCGGCAAGTTCGGCAGCATGAACGCCGAAGCGAGCGCCGGCTGACCGCAGGCGCCCGAGCCGGGAAGCGTTCCCCGGCTCAGGCGCTACACTTAGACCTCAGCGCCCCGTCCCTGCGGCGGGGCGCTTCATCCGCAACATCAACCCCCACAGGAGTAAAACCATGACTGCAAACTACAAACGCCTCGACAAGGACCAGGCCGCCGTATTGCTGGTGGATCATCAGGCAGGGCTGCTTTCGCTGGTGCGCGATATCGATCCCGATCGGTTTAAAAACAACGTGCTGGCGCTGGGTGATTTAGCGAAGTACTTCAATCTGCCGACCATTCTGACCACCAGTTTCGAAAACGGCCCCAACGGCCCGCTGGTACCGGAATTGAAGGCCCAATTCCCCGATGCCCCTTTCATTCCTCGCCCTGGCCAAATCAACGCCTGGGACAACGACGACTTCGTCAAGGCGGTAAAAGCCACCGGCCGTAAGCAGCTGATCATCGCCGGCGTGGTGACCGAAGTGTGCGTGGCATTCCCGGCGCTGTCGGCGCTCAATGAAGGCTTTGAGGTCTTTGTGGTGACCGACGCCTCCGGCACCTTCAATGAGCTGACGCGTCAGTCGGCCTGGAGCCGCATGGAAGCCGCCGGCGCGCAGCTGATGACCTGGTTCGGCGTCGCCTGCGAACTGCACCGCGACTGGCGCAACGACATCGAAGGCCTGGGCACGCTGTTCTCCAACCATATCCCGGACTACCGCAATCTGATGACCAGCTATAACACGCTGACAAACGGTAAGTAACGCGACGCTCCTTTACCCCACCTTTAGCCTTTCATCACGTTAGACGCGTGATGTAAGCAAAACGTAGCGGGGCGAAAAGGTAGCGAAAAGCGGCTTTCTCATTAGCCGGGAGCGGGGTAGCGTAATCCCGAACCCGGCAAATGAGGCTAATTCAATGAAACAAGCAATCAAGATCCTGGCGCTGCCCTGCATGGGCATGGCGCTGTTGTTCAGTGCGAGCGCGATGTCTGCCCCCGAGGCGCCTGCGGCCAAAGCGGTGCCGCCCGCGGCGGATGAGCCGATGCGCATGCCGCCTTTCCCGGGCGGGCACCCGCCCAAGCCGGGGTTCTGCCACGGCGGCGAACTGTTCTGCGCCACCTCGGCCAGCGACAATCCGGTGGAAACCATCAATAAACTGACGGCGGTGATCCCGGCGGGCAGCGCCAAGCATTACGAGGTGCGCGTCGCGGTGGTCGCCGTGCCGGACGCCCCGCCTGCGCGTTAACGGGCCGTCATCCCGCTCTGGTTCGCACGCTCAAGGCGCGTTAGGCTAAGGCGTGCGTTTAACGGGAGGCGGAATGACCCCTTTATCACCATTGCCCTATCTCCAGCCCGGCGATCGCGCGCTGTTGTTCGACGGCGAATGCAATCTGTGTCACGGGCTGGTAAGGTATCTTATTCGCGCCGATCGGCAGCGGTGCATTCTGTTGGCGACGGTGCAATCCGTCGAAGGGCAGGCGATCCTGCAGGCGTTGGGGCTGCCGACCGATCGTTTCGATTCCGTGGTCTATGTTGAGCAGGGGCGCTATTGGCTGCGTTCGGCTGCGTTGTTCCAGGCGCTGCGCCAATTGGGGTGGCCGTACCGCGTGCTGGCGCTGGCGCGTTACCTGCCGCCGCGGCTGGCGGACAAGGTCTACGACGCGGTCGCCGGCAATCGCTACCGGCTGTTTGGCCGCAACGACGGCACCGGCCTGCCGGGCGCCGATCAGCCCGGGCGCTATCTGCCTCGGCGGCGGGAACCGCCGGCCTGAGCTTTACGCTTCTTTACCATCCAACTGCTTGAAATATCAACATTCCAGCCCCATATAATGGAACGTTCAGCCAACAAGGAGCGCGTATGGGAATCAGTGAAGAAGAGCACATCCGCCGTTTGACCCAGGAGAAGAACGACATGGGCAATACGGCGAAGTGGGTGGCGATCGTTTCCGCCGTATACTTTGCCTTGATGGTGTTTTACGGCCACCCGATCGGCGTGTTGGCGATGTCGGGCGCGGTGTTCATCGTCTCTACCACCACCTGGCTGAAAAAGCGTCAGAAGGTCAAATCTTACCGCATGGCGTTGGCTAAAATCAGCGACGATCAGCCCTGATAGTCGCCGCGCTTTAGCGTATATACCAGGCTCGGCGCCGCGCCGGGCACGTCATCCAGCGTATCCACACGCTGCATGCCGATCTTTTCCAGCACCCGCCACGAAGCCTGATTCTCCGCGCGCACAATGGCGGAAATCTCACCCATCCCCAGCCCGACAAACCCGTATTGCAGTGAAGCCCACGCCATCTCGGTGGCCAGCCCCATGCCCCAGACGCGGGTGTCGAAGCGATAGCCGAGGTTCACGGTGCGCTGCGCGCCGAGCGGTTTCCAGGACAACCCGCCAAACCCGATAACCCAATCCGGCCGTTCGCGCAGGGCGAGCGCCCAGGAGCCGTAGCCGTGTTGCCGCCAGCCGGCGAGCCGCTCCTGCAGCGCCGAAGCGGCCTGCGCCTCGCTGGTGAGCGGGCCGGCGGGGTTGAAGAGCTGGGTTTGCGGATCGCCAAAGATGGCGTAGAAACGTTCGAGGTCCGCCATCACCGGCGGCCGCATCTGCAGGCGTTCGCTGAAGTACGGGGCTGAAGGATTAAAGCTCGGCATCGTTTCTCCCGGCCGGATAAATGAACAGCGTTCACTGTAGTCCAGATCGGCGAAACGGGAAATCCCCCCTCTGCGGGTGAGAGGGGGAGAGAGGCATTACAGGAAGGAATCGTCGTCGTCGTTGTAATCGTCGTCGGCGTAGTCCTGGTCGTCCTGGTAGTTGGCGTTCTGGAAGCCGTTGTCCTGATTCAGGAAGCTGCCGCCGTCGCCGTTGTTGAAGGTATCAAGGTTGTTGGAAGCGTCGAAATTGCGCATCGCGCTGTCGTCCAGCGGCGCCGGGGTTTCTTCGATAATGTTCACGATTTCCTGCGGCTGCGAATGGCGGAACATGCCGGTCAGCATGTCGGCCAATACCACGCCGCCGGCGACGCCCGCCGCCGTTTGCAAGGCGCCTCCCAGGAAGCCGCCGGCGCGTGAAGGCGCCGCCTGCTGCGGTTGGGCGTAGGCTGGCTGCTGCGGCTGCGCGTAGCCCCCCTGCTGCGCGTTGTTCCAGGCCGCCGTATTTTGCTGCTGCGCCTGATACTGTTCACGCGGGCTAGGCGTATTGCGGCTGCCGCCGCCGAACAGGCCGGCCAGGAAACCGCCGCTGCTCTGTTGGCCGTTGGCGGTTTGCTGCAGCTGCGCAACCTGGGCTTCCAGCTCTTTGACCCGCTGGTCCATCTGCTTGAGCGCCGCTTCCTGAATGATCATCGCCTGCGCCATGTAATAAGGGGCGGAAGGCTGCTCGCGAATATGCTGATTGATTTGCTGTTCTGCCTGGAGATCCCGTGGGCCCGTCTTGGTCTCGGCTTCTTTCAGGCGGCCAAACAGACCATCGATAAGGCGTTGTTCTTCGGATTGCATAGGCGTACCTCGGGAGATAAATAACGGTGCTGGATGATCGTTGTCATCGGTAACAATCACCCTAGCGCGTTTACATGAACCAATAAATAAATGACGGGTAAACCTGTCTATGAATTTGTTACCAATTACGGCAGCGGGATCAGCATCACCAGCTTCAGGCCGCCGTGCTCCGCCGGGTGGAAGGTGAGCTGGCGATAGCGCAGCGCGCCTTGCTGAGGGTGCTCGAACGCGCGCTCGCCGCCTTCGCGCGCCATCACGTCATGCTGTTTCCACCAGTGATTAAAGTCCGCGCTGTTGTGCGTCATGCTGCGCACGAAGGCGCGCATCTCTTCGGTGTTTTGATGGTGGCTGGTTTCGGCGCGGAATTCGGCCACCACGCGGCGGGCACGTTCTTCCCAATCGCTGACCAGCGTTTTCGCCAGCGGGTGGAAGAACATGAAGTGCAGCAGGTTGGGGCTGTTGGCCACATCCAGCCAGCCGCTGAACAGCGCCGCCGCCTGCGGGTTCCAGGCGACGACGTTCCAGGTCACGTCCAGCAGGTAACAGGGCACCGTCATCTGGTGCACGCTTTGCAGCACCGCGTCGTTGGCGGTTTCGCGGTGAGTTTCCTGCTCGGGGTCGGCGACGCGCGCCAGGGTAAACAGGTAGTGGCGTTCGGCGGGGCCGAGCCGCAGCGCCTTGGCGATGCGCGCCAGCGTGAAGGGGGAAATGGACACCTCGCGCCCCTGTTCGATCCAGGTATACCAGGTGGCGCTGATGCCGCTGATTTGCGCCAGCTCTTCGCGCCGCAGGCCGCTGGTGCGGCGGCGTGAGGAACTGGGCAGGCCGAGCATTTCCGGCGTGATGCGTTCGCGGTGTGCGCGCAGAAACGCGCCGAGGGCCTTTGGCCCGGATAAGGCTTCTGATGACATAGCGTGGTACCTATTTATACCAGGATAACTGCTCATATTGTACCCGTATAGTAGCCTGATTATAGTAGCCGAAAGTCTTCAGGCACAGGCGCAAGCCGGATAATAACGGGAGCAAACATGAGCATCAGCAACAGCCATAAAAACGCGGTAGACCGGCAGTTCGGCGAGCAGGCCAACGCCTACTTAACCAGCGCGGTACACGCGCAGGGCAAGGATTTGCAGCGCCTTGCACAGTTACTGGAACCGCATGCCGGCGCGCGCCTGCTCGATCTGGGCTGCGGCGCCGGGCATGCCAGCTTCACGGCGGCGGGCAGGGTAGCGCAGGTGGTGGCCTACGATCTGTCGGCGCAGATGCTGGCGGTGGTGGAGCTGGCGGCGGCGGAAAAAGGCCTGAACAACATTCAGCTGCAGCAGGGCGTGGCGGAGTCTTTGCCGTTTGAGGACGCCGGCTTCGATCTGGTCATCAGCCGCTATTCGGCGCACCACTGGCACGACGTCGGCCAGGCGCTGCGTGAGGTCAGGCGGGTACTCAAGCCGGGCGGCAGAGCGATCTTTATGGACGTGGTCTCGCCGGGGCATCCGCTGTTGGATATCTATCTGCAAACCGTGGAAGTGCTGCGCGACACCTCACACGTGCGCAACTATGCGCCGGGCGAGTGGCTGATGTTGCTGACCGAAGCCGGGCTGGTGGTGCGCGAGGTGACGTCGGATCGGTTGATGCTGGAGTTTGGCAGTTGGGTGGCGCGCATGCGCACGCCGGCGCATTTCGTTACCGCGATCCGCGCGCTGCAGCAAAGCGTGTCGCAGGAGGTGGCGGCGCATTTCGCCATTCAGCCGGACGGCACCTTTACCAGCGATATCATGATGTTTGAAGTGACGAAGGGCTGAAAGCAACGGGGCAGCCGATGAAGGCTGCCCCGCGAAACGCTATCGGCTGCGATGCGCTTATTTTTTATCTTCCAGCAGGCAGCGGTAGATCAGGCCGCCGATAATGCCGCCGACCAGCGGCACCAGCCAGAATACCCACAGCTGCTGCAGCGCCCAGGTGCCCTGGAAGATCGCTACGCCGGTGCTGCGCGCCGGGTTGACGGAGGTGTTGGTCACCGGGATGCTGATCAGGTGGATCAGGGTCAACGTCAGGCCGATCGCCAACGGGGCGAAGCCTGCCGGCGCGCGCTTGTCGGTCACGCCATGAATAACGATCAGGAAGAAGGCGGTCAGCACCAGCTCAATCACGATTGCTGATTGCAGAGAGTAACCGCCCGGAGAGTGTTCGCCGTAACCGTTGGAGGCGAAACCGCCTGCGGTGGCGTCGAAACCGGCTTTGCCGCTGGCGATCAAATACAGCACCGCCGCTGCGGCGATACCGCCGATCACCTGAGCGATCACGTAAGGGATCACGTCTTTCGCCGCGAAACGGCCGCCGGCGAATAAGCCGACGGTGATCGCCGGGTTAAAGTGCCCGCCGGAAATATGGCCGACGGCATAGGCCATCGTCACCACGGTCAGACCGAAAGCGAGCGCGACGCCGAGGAAACCAATACCCAGCTGTGGGAATGCCGCTGCTAATACTGCGCTACCACAACCACCAAACACCAACCAAAATGTGCCAAAAAATTCGGCAAAAAGTCGCTTTGACATAGATTCCATCCTGCGGAATTGACTAACGGGCGTTAGCACTAAAAACTATAGAACAGCTTTTTCAGTTCATGCAGATATTCTATAGAATTTTCTTAATGCACCTTGAATAACGGCGGTATTAAATCCCCGGTATTTTATTTTGTCTATGAGAAAAACGCCGTTTTTTCCCGTGCCGGCGCGCGTTTGCCGTTTTTTTTATCTTTGCCATAAGAATTTACCCTAAGCGAAATGGCACGCTATTTTCGGGCGATTTTTTCCAGCGGTTTTCCCCATTCAATACGCTCAGGTTAATTGCTAATTTCTATTTGCCAGCCAACCTTATTACCGATTGTGCATTTGACGAATGGCCTGTTGTCATCTAAGTGTCATGCTAAATTAATATCTTCTTCTGCCTGATAACGCTTCATTCAACCTCGGGTAAAAATCATGAAAATAAAATCGCTCTCCCTGCTGTTGGCTTCACTGTTTCCTGTATTCACCTACGCTGCCGACATTGAGGTGGCGCGTTATGTGGTCGGCTTTCCCGGCGGGGAACGCGTCGCTTATCAGGGGGCGTTCGCCAAGAATTTCCCGCAGGGGCTGCCGGTGGGGATCGGCTCAGGGCTGACGTTCAACAGCAAGCAGGGCGACGATCTGGTGCTGACGACGCTGACCGATCGCGGCCCGAATGCCGATGCCCCTGCGGTGGGCAAGCAAGAAGCCAAGATTTTCGCCAATCCGCAATTCGTGCCCCTGTTGATGGACATTCGTATTGGCGGCGGCAAGGCCGTGGCCGAGAATGCGCGGCCCTTGCATGACGAAAAAGGGCCGATCAGCGGGCTGCCGCTGCCGGGCGAGCTGATTGGTTCCACGAACGAAGTGGCGTTGAATGACGCGCTGCAACCGCTGTCCGGCGATCGCCGCGGGTTGGATACCGAAGGCATCATCGGTGACGGCAACGGCGGCTATTGGCTGTGTGACGAGTACGGCCCGTTTCTGATCCATGTCGACGGCAAAGGCAAAATTCTCGCCAAATACGGCCCAACGCCGCAGGCCGGCGAGCAGGCGGTGGCGAGCGGTTTACCGAACATCCTGAAGTGGCGCCAGCCCAACCGCGGTTTTGAGGGGCTGACCCGAATGCCGGATGGGCGCATTCTGGCGGCGGTGCAGAGCACGCTGGATGTCGAGGGCAAAAGCAAAAACAAGGCGCAGTTTATCCGGCTGGTGAGCTTCGATCCGCGCAGTGGCAAAACCGCCATGTACGGCTATCCCATCGATATCGACAGCTATAAAAAAGCCAAAGACGCCAAGATTGGCGATGTGGTGGCGTTGGACAACCAGCGCATCCTGTTGATTGAACAGGGAAGCGATAAAGATAAGACGATGATCAACAAGATCTATCTGGTGGATCTCGCGCAGGCCAGCGATCTGAGCGCGTTTGACGACCAGGGGAAAGCGCTGGAGTTCGACGATGCGAAAGAGCTCGCCAAACGCGGCGTGAAGCTGGCGCAGAAACGGGAAGTGGCGGATCTGCGCCAGTTGGGCTGGCGCCAGGAGAAAGCCGAAGGGTTGGCGCTGATCGACGATCGCACGCTGGCGGTGATCAACGACAACGATTTCGGCTTGCAGGCCAAGCTGGTGGATGCGTCGCCAAAGAGCAAGAAAATCGGCGACTACCAGTTGGAGAAGGAAGGGCGGTTGAGCCTCGACGGCGACAAGACCGACGCCCGCATCGAATTGCGCCCGCTGGAGCAGCCGGAGTCGCTGAGCGAGCTCTGGGTGCTCACCTTGCCGCACCCCTTGAAGTGACCGATATCGGGGGCGATAGCGCCCCCTTTTGCTTCAGGCTTCCGCGTGCCGCTGCGGCGTTCTGCCGCGCGAGATGCTCCCCCACACCGTCAAAATCAGCGTAGCTCAGCGCGCCTCGGCGGGGAAAAAATCTTAAATAGCGGCGGCGCGCGTTCTTTCTTTTGTCCTGTCTTTAATTGTTCATCAAATAGGGGTAAGGTGAAGCCTGTAAAGTCATTCCTGCCTGAAAATACATACTCGCTCTCACTTCCTCCTTATTCTCCTCACAATGATTGATGTTCTTTACGTTGCGTGACGTCCGTTTTCATTGGCTAGCGGATAATTAACATCACTGACAACGAGCTAATAAACAAGAACACCTGGAGTCAATCATGAAACTTATCCCAAGCATCGCAGCCGTATTGATCGCCGCCGCTTCCTTCTCCACTTTCGCCGCGCCGCTGTCGTCGGTGAAACAGGTCAACAGCGAGCAGGCCGCCAATCTGCAAAGCGTCGGCGTAGTGTCGGTTTCCGGCATTAGCGGCTCACCGCATGACGCCATCACCGCCCTGAAAGAAAAAGCCGCGGCGGACGGCGCCAGCCATTACCGCATTATCGGTCTGGATACCCCCGGGGATTCCAGCAACTGGCGCGGCAATGCGGAAATTTATCGCTAAGCGTTGGTTTTTTTTCACCCTTTGGCCGCGGCAGTGCGGTCAATAAAATAAACGGTCGTAATAATTATCTGAATAGCCGGGGGCATAGCGGCTTATTTTCAGGTCATTATTACGACCGTTTTTCTTTTTCCACCGCGGCAGAGGTTGCATTTTTTTACAACTGTGTCCGCCGCTTTCGGAATCATGTTAATGATTACTTAAGAAATTCGGCTCACATTGAGGGCTTAACCCAAGGAGGCCTCAATGTTAAATGCGACCCGGCTGCAACTGATGAATCACTTCGCTTACCTGCAGCAATTTATGTACCTGCAGCAATTTATGGCTTCGCCGCGCACCGTCGGCACGCTGGCGCCTTCTTCTCCGTGGCTGTGCCAGGCGATGTTGAACCAGATTGAATGGACCCGGGCGTTGTCGATCGCGGAGCTGGGCGCGGCGGACGGCGTACTGACCAAACGCATTCTGGGGCGGATGCGCGCCGATGCGGCGCTGGAGGCTTTCGAGATCCAACCCCATTTCGTGCATCGGCTGCGTGGAATAGACGATCGGCGGCTGCAGGTGATGGCCCATTCGGCAACCCGGATGGCCACGGATTACGACGTGGTGTTTTCCTGCCTGCCGCTGCTGTCGATCCCGGTCAGGATCAGCGTGCGCATTCTTCAGCAGGCCCGGCAGCGGCTGCTGGCGCGCAATGGCACGCTGGTGCTGTTCCAGTACAGCCACCTGTCGGAAAAATTGCTGTCGCGCTATTTTCACTGGAAGCGCCTGCGGGTGGTGCGCAACTTCCCGCCGGCGCTGGTGTATGTCTGTACGCCGCGTTAGCTACAGCGTTTTCTCCATCACCACCACGTCTTCGTCATGCTGCCGGCGGCGCTCAAGGGGATGCCAACCCCAGCCGGCGTACAGCGCTTCCGATTTATCGGTGATGAGATGCAAGACCGAGTGATGGCGCTGCCGCGCCGCCTCGACGATGGCCATTTCCAGACGGTGGGCGATGCCCTTGCGGCGGTGATCGGGATGCACGAAAACGCCGGCCAGCCACGGGGTGAGATCCTGGCGCTGATGATCGTCGCTGGGCCACAGGCTGGCCATGCCCACCGGGCGATCGCCATCGATCATCATCAACGTCAGGTGATCGTCGCTCGGCCGGCTGCATTGGGCGAAGCGCAGCTGGGTGCGCTCCAGCGTTCCGCCGCGCTGTGAGCCCCACTGGCCGAAGGCCCAGGCGGCGCACACATCGGCAAACTGCGGGCACTCCGACAGCGGAATGATGCGTTGAGTCATGGTGATCTCCCGGTTTTTTGCTGTTTCTCCGTTCTATTTAACCGACTTTTCCGCCATTTTTTTAACTTTTTAAAGCCGCTCTTTCAGCGGTTTCGCGGTGTTTCGGCGCCCCCCCGGCGCCGTTTCCCGGATTTCTTTTGGCAATTGCGGCGCAGGATTGCAAGTGCTAATGAGAGTGATTATCATGCGCACACTATTCCCCGTGTCGGTTCAATCATGCGCAATCCCCTCATTTTACTGCTGCTTTCCCTGTGCTTTGGCGTGTTTTCCGCTCAGGCGAAGACGGTGACCGATATCACCGGCCGCCAGGTCGTGGTGCCGGACAACCCGCAGCGCATCGTGGTGGGGGAGAGCCGCATGCTGTATACGCTGGCGCTGCTGGAGCCGGGCAACCCGGCGCAGCGCATCGTCGGCTGGCCGGCGGATCTGGCGCGGTTCGACGCGCAAAGCTGGCAGCTCTATACGCAGAAATTCCCGCAGATCGCCGCGATCCCCATTATCAGCGGCAATAATTTCCGCCAGGTTAACATCGAAAGCCTGCTGCAGCTGAAGCCGGATCTGGTGATCCTGGCGCGCTACGCGCGTGAAGACGGCGACAACGATCTGCTGGTTTCCGCGCTGAACAAGGCCGGCGTGGCGGTGATCTACGTCGATCTGCGCATCGATTTGCTGAACAACACCGTGCCGAGCGTGCGGCTGCTGGGCGAAGTGCTCAATCGCCGGCAGCGCGCCGAGCAGTTCATCGCGTTTTATCAGCAGCATATGGCGGTGATCCGGCAACGGCTGGCGGGCTATCAGGGGCCGAAGCCCAAAGTGATGCTGCACCTGCATCTGGGGCGGCGCGACACCTGCTGCACTACCGCCGCGCACGGCAACCTCGGCGATCTGCTGACCTTCGCCGGCGGCGACAACATCGCCAACGCCAGCGTCAAAGGGGTGTATGGCGAACTGAACCCGGAAACCATTCTGAGCGCCAATCCCGAGGTTTACCTCGCGACCGGCATGGCCGGCCCGCAGGGCAAGCGGCTGTCCGATCTGCGCCTCGGGCCGCAGGTCAGCCAACAGGACGCCGCCGATAGCTTCCGCCGGCTGATCGCCAAACAGCCAATGCTGGCCAGCCTGCAGGCGGTGAAAAACCATCGCGCCTGGAGCGTCTGGCACAATTTTTACCTCAGCCCGTATCACGTGGTGCTGGTCGAGATGTTCGCCAAAGCGTTTTACCCGGATCTGTTCGCCGACATTAACCCGCAGCAGACCTTCCAACAGCTTTATCAGCAGTTTTTGCCGTTACCTTTTTCAGGGACCTATTGGAGTCAGTTAGATAATGAATAACAACAAGCGCGGCTGGTGGTGCGCGTTGCCTTTGGCGGCCTGCGCAACATCGCCGACGTGGGCGGCGGAAAAAGCCGCATCGAAAGAAGAAAGCCTGGTGGTGATTGGCCGCAAAGACGCCGACGGCGTGCAGAGCTATCAGCCGTTGACCAGCGTCACCGGCACCCGCAGCGAAACCAGCCTGCTGAACGTGCCGCAGGCGATCGACGTGGTGCCGCAGCAGGTGATTACCGATCAGGCGGTCAGCAGCCTGGACGAAGCGCTGTACAACGTCAGCGGCATTACCCAGGCCAACACGCTGGGCGGCACCCAGGACGCGGTCATGAAACGCGGCTTCGGCGACAACCGCGACGGCTCCATTCTGCGCGACGGCGTGCGCTCGGTGCAGGCGCGCAACTTCACGCCGACCACCGAGCGGGTGGAGGTGCTCAAGGGGCCGGCCTCGATGCTGTACGGCATGGGCGAGCCGGGCGGGATGATCAACATGATCACCAAAAAGCCCCAGCTGCAGCAGCATACCCACGTGGAAGGCTGGGGCAGCAGCTTCAACGGCGGCGGCGGCCAGCTTGACGTTACCGGGCCGCTCGGCACGTCGGGGTTCGCCTATCGCATGATCGTCGATCACGATGAAACCGATTACTGGCGCAACTTTGGCCGCAATCGCCAGACGGTGATCGCGCCGTCGTTGATGTGGTACGGCGAGAACACCACCGTGCGCTTGGCCTATGAACATATGGAATATCTGGTGCCGTTCGATCGCGGCACCATTATCGATTCGCGCACCGGCAAACCGGTGAATACGCCGCGCGATCGCCGTTTCGACGAAGCCTATAACGCCACCCGCGGCGATCAGGACAGCGTTACCCTGCAGATCGATCAAACGCTCAACGAGCGCTGGAAAAGCTCACTGACCTACGCCTACAGCCGCAACAGCTACAGCGACAACCAGGCGCGCGCCACGGCGCTGAACCCGGAGAGCGGCGTATTGAGCCGCCAGGCCGACGCGACCGCCAACGCCGTCAGCCACGCCAACGCGGTGCAGCTGACGCTCAATGGCGACGTGGACTGGGGCAGCATCAACCACCAGATGCTGTTCGGCTTCGATTTTGAAGATAACCGTACCTACCGCGGCGACATGATCCGCGGTAAAAAGAACAGCGATTTCAATATTTATCATCCGGTATACGGCCTGATGCCGCCGTCGACCGCGGTAAGCGCCAAAGACAGCGACCAGCGGGAAAACCTCACCAGCTACGGCTGGTTTATGCAGGATTCCATCCAGCTGACCGATAAATGGCTGGTGATGGGCGGGCTGCGTTACGACGCTTTCGACGTTTATGCCGGCAAGGGGCGGCCGTTCCAGACCAATACCGACAGCTCGGACAGCAAGCTGGTGCCGCGCGCCGGGGTGGTCTACAAGCTGACGCCTTATGTGTCGCTGTACAGCAGCTATACCGAGTCGTTCAAGCCGAACTCTTCCATCTCCACCCAAATTGGTTCGCTGCCGCCGGAGCAGGGCAAGTCGTGGGAAGTCGGCGGCAAGCTGGCGCTGCCGAACGGCGTTACCGGCACGCTGGCGCTGTTTGACATCACCAAGCGCAACGTGATGGTCAGTGAGCTGGTGGAGGGCGAAACCGTGACGCGCACCGCCGGGCGCGTGCGTTCGCAGGGCGTGGAGCTGGACGTGGCCGGTAATCTCACCGACTCGCTGAGCCTGATCGGTTCCTATGCGTATACCGACGCGCGGGTGGTGGACGATCCGGACAACAAGGGGAAAGAGATGACCAACGTGGCGCGCCACACCGCCTCGCTGTTCCTGACCCAGAATCTGGGCAGCCCGGGCCTGTACAGCGGCGATGAGGTGCGCATCGGCGCCGGCGCGCGTTACGTGGGCCGCCGCCCGGGTGACGCCGCCAACAGCTTCTACCTGGATAATTACACCGTTGCCGATGCGTTCGCCGCTTATACCATGCCGATCAACGGCTATCGGGTGAAATGGCAGCTGAACGTGAAGAACCTGTTCGATAAAACCTACTACCCGTCCAGCGGCGGCAACCTGCGCGTGGCGGTGGGGGAACCGCGTGAGGTGGTGCTGCGCGGCAGTGTCGATTTCTAAGCCACGGGCGGTGAAATTTGCTTAAATAACCGCCCCAACGTTAAGGAGAACCCATGAGCCTGCAGATTCGTTTGGCGCAGCAGCGGGATATCGTGCACTTGATGGCGGTTGAACGTTCGGCGGCGCAGCTGTTTCGCCAGCAGCCGGAATGGCGCTTTATCGCCGAAGGCGAGGTGATGGCCCCGCAGCAGCATGCCGCATTTATCGCCGAGCGCCGTGAATGGCTGGCGGAAAGCGACAACGGCGAGTGCGCCGGTTTTATTGCCGTGCAGGCTCAGGGGGAAGATTGGCACATCGCCGAATTGTCGGTCGCCGGCACCTGGCAGCGGCAGGGCGTCGGCCGTCGCCTGATCGGCGCGGTGGCGCAAGAGGCCAAACGGCAGGGGGCAGGCCGCCTGACGCTCACCACTTTCATTGAGGTGCCGTGGAATGCGCCTTACTACCGGCGGCTGGGATTCCGGCCGCTCGACGACGCGCGGCTCACGGCCGCTCTGCGGCGGCACCTGGATGAGGATCTGGCGCACGGCTTTGCCGCAGGCAGTCGCTGTGCCATGGAATTTACACTATCGTAAATATTGAAATACAGAGCGGGCAGGGTATGATGCTGCCACCACGCCATCGCACCCGCTCGGTATTTTGGTATGCAATGCACTCAAGTCACCGCATAAGGGACAACCCGTAATGACACAAACCCTGTTCATGATAGGCGCTCGCGGAGCCGGCAAGACCACGGTAGGCAGCGCATTGGCGTTGGCGTTGGGCTATCAGTTCGTCGATACCGATCTGTTTATGCAGCAGGCGGCGCAGATGAGCGTGGCGGAAATGGTCGAGCGCGAGGGCTGGCTGGGGTTCCGCCGCCGCGAGACCATCGCGTTGCAAACCGTGACCAAGCCGTCAACTATAGTTGCCACCGGCGGCGGGGTGATCCTGGCGGAGGAGAACCGTCAGTTTATGCGCCAGCATGGCACCGTTATCTACCTGCGCGCGCCGGCCAGCGTGTTGGCGCAGCGGTTGGAAGAGTACCCGGAAGATGCGCAGCGCCCGACGCTCACCGGCAGGCCGATCGCCGAGGAGATGCTCGAGGTGCTGGCGGCGCGCGAAGCGCTGTATCAGGACGCCGCGCATTACGTGATAGACGGCGCCGCCGATCCGCAGCGGGTGGTGGAACAAATCCTCGCGGTGTTGCCGCGTGAGACGGTGAAGTAACCCTTTCTTCTCTTCGGGCGCCGGGCGCCCGTTTTCCTATTCCGTTTGCCGAGCCGGCGCAAAGTACGCCCCGGGCGTGACGCCGAAGCGGCGACGAAAGGCGGCGATATAGGCGCTGACGTTGTCATAGCCACAGGCGTCGGCCACCTCGCCGACCGCTTTGCCGCGTGATAATCCCTCCAGTGAACGCAATACCCGCGCCTGCTGGCGCCACAGCGCGAAGCTGATGCCGGTTTCCTGCAGAAAGCGGCGGCTCAGGGTGCGCGGGCTGAGCCCGGCCCAAATGGCCCAGTCGCGCTGGCTGCGCGGGCTGGCGGGATCGTTCAGCAGCGCCCGGGCGATGTTCAGCAACCGGGCGTCCTGCGGCAGCGGCAATTGTAACGGCGCGCGGCTTGCCGCGTGCATTTCGTCCAGCAGCACCTGCAGCAGCCGCCGTTGCGGCGCACTCAGCGGGCCGGCGGGGAACTGCGCGATGCGCTCCACCAGGGCCTGCAACAGCGCAGAGGCCGTGAACAGCTGCGGCTGCGGCGGCATCTCCGGCACGCTTTCCACCGGCAGATACAGACTCCAGCCCGCCACGTCGCCGCAGGCCAGCGCCTGATGGGCGCATCCCGGCGGCAGCCAGCCCAGCGTACCGCCGGTGATCGCCCATTGCCGGCCCGGGAGTTCCATTGCCAGCATGCCGCGCGTCAAGAGATAGATCTGGCCGCCTTCGTGCCGGTGCCAGGGCGTCAGGTGCTTTTTTTCATGCTGAAGGCGTTGGCTGCGGATCTGCGTCATATTGGCCGTTTATCGTTATTGAAAGTCTTGATGTGGTTATTATGCCATCGCCTAGCCGGGATAGGATCGCCGTTCACCCTATTTCGGAGAAACCTGATGACTCAACTTACCCCACTGGATCTGGTACTCGATACGCTGCAGCAGGTCGTCGCCAGCCCTGAACATCGGCCGACGCAGCTCGCCGCCCGTTTCAGTGCAGGCTACCGCCAGCAGGTGGATGGCAAGGTGCTGAACTTCGAGCAGTTTGAGCAACACATGGCGCTGCTGAAGCGGCAAACTCGCCGCATGACGCTGAGCGTGATCGCGGCGGCGGAGCGGGGCGAGGCGGTGCTGACCCATCATCTGGTCGAGGTGGAAAAGCGCGACGGCTCCTGCAGCCGCGTGCGGGTGCTGGCGCACTTCACCGTGCGTGAGGGCCGCATTTGCGCCTGCGATGAACTGACCGAGCTGCTGGCGGGCGTGCCCGGCGATCGCGATCTTGGCTCGCGCGTGTCGGAATGAGGGCGGCTGCTATACTTGCTACTGTGTGAAACACACGGGAGAACGGCATGCGCGAAAATGATCAACCTGCTTATCCACGGAGCGCCCGCGTCGTAGAGGTGTTTCGGGGCGACCCGAACCTGCATCTGCGCCGTTTTGAAGTGCGCACCGACGACATTGAGCCGAATACGCTGCTCAGTGAACATGAAACCGAGCAGGAAGCGCTCGACGCCAAGCATCGCTATGAGGACGAGGCGTTAGAGCTCTGACCTGCAGCCCAGCGGAAACCGGCGCTAGGCCGGTTTCCCGTTTATCCCCGCCTTAGCACATATTTCCCAGAACAATATTGATAATGATAATCATTTATGTGATTTTTATCGCCCCTATTGGGTGTTTCACTTCTGGGAAAAGAGATGTCCAATTCCGAGTTGCAGGCGCTGTTTCTGCGCCATATGCGGCCGCTGCAAGCCTATTTGAACGCCAAACTGCGCGACCCTCAGCTGGCTGCGGACTTGGCGCAGGAAAGTTTTACCCGCCTGACCGAGCAGTATCCGCAGGGTAATATTCTCGATATCGAGGCCTACCTGTACAAAACCGCCAAAAACCTGATGCTCGACCATCTGCGCCAGCAACAGCGGCGGCAGACCGAAGCGGTCGAAGACGACGTTCTGGCGCAGTATCCCTCCGGTGAACCGGCGCTTGAACAACTGGCGATCGATAGCCAATTGCTGCAGCTGTTGCAACAGGCGCTGGCGGACATGCCGCCGCGCACGCAGCAGATTTTCCGCCTTAACCGGCTCGATGGCCTGACCCAGGCGCAGGTGGCGGCGCAGCTGGGCGTGTCGCTCAGCACGGTGGAAAAACACTTGGCCAGCGCGCTCGAGCGGCTGATGGCGCGGATGGAAGAACAATAATGGCAATTTTTTTACGGGTTTATCCGCGCTCAGACGTCTTAACCTATAACCAGAAAAAACAGAGGTCTATGCCATTATGAAACCGCTAACCGCACAGGCGCGACAGCAGGCGGCCGCCTGGGCCGTGAGCCTGGCCGAAGGGGCGCTGCCGGCCGATCGGCGGCGAGCGCTGGACGCCTGGCTGGCCGCCGATCCGCAGCATCCGGCGGCGCTGCGTCAGGCTCGCCTGCTGTGGACGACGCTGGGGCAACTGCCGCCAGAGCAGCGGCAGGCGTTACAACCGCAGGTGGCGGCGCTGAAAACGCCATCTCGCCATCGATGGCCCCGCTGGGCGGTGGCGGCGGCGGTGGCGATCGCCGTTTCCTTCGGCGTTTATCGCGGGCCGGATCTGTGGATCGGCATGCAGGCGGATTATCAAACCGTTCGCGGCGAGGTGCGCGAAGTGGCATTGCCGGACGGCAGCCGGGTGGCGCTGGACAGCGGCAGCGCGATCGCACTGGCGTATTCCGCAGGCGAACGCAAGGTGCGGCTGCTGAGCGGCACCGCCTATTTTATCGTCGCGCCGTTAGGTGGGGCGGAAAGCCGCCCATTCAGGGTGGAGGCGGAAAACGGCGTCACCCAGGCGCTGGGCACCGAGTTCAGCGTGGCGCGCACTGAACGGGGCGTGGACATCAGCGTGCATCAGCACAGCGTGCGGGTGACGCTTGAGCGCGGCGAGCGCTCGTTGGTGGTCGCGCAACGCCAGGCGGCGCATTACCGCAACGGGCAGCTGCAGCTGACGCGGCAAACGGCCGGCGATGACGCCTGGCGGCGCGGCTGGCTGGTGATCGACCGCCAACCGCTGCCGCAGGCGCTCGCGCAGCTCAACCGCTATCGCGCGACCCGCATCGTGGCGGTCAATCCCGCGCTAAGAGCGCGCACGGTGAGCGGCGTGTTTGCGCTCAATAAGCTCGACGATGGCGTCGGCGCCATTCGTCAGGAACTCTCCGCCCGCCAACTGAATCTCCCCGGCATCACGCTGCTTTACTGAGCGGCGCAGGCGGGCCGGGATGCCCGTTTCGCCGCTATTTTCACTTTCTGTAAAAAATCTTTACGGGTTTTTGCCTCCCGGAACGTCCTTATGTTTAAACGAGATTGATTTCCATTATCACTTGGTTTGGCATTCTTTCGGGTGGAACACACACGCATGTTTATTCACAAGGGAACCACGCCGGCCGGCCGATTGGCCACGGCGGTACGCGCCGCGCTGGCGGCGATGATGTTGACTCAGCCGGCTGTGGCGCTCGCCGCCCAGGCTGAGGCGAACGGCGCGCAGGCTGCACAGCAAAAGCATTTCAACATTGCGGCGCAGCCGCTGCAAAGCGCCATGTTGCGCTTCGCCGAGCAGGCCGGCATGCAGGTATTTTTCGACGAGGTGAAGCTCGACGGCATGCAGGCGGCGGCGCTGAACGGCAGCATGAGCGTTGAACAGGGCCTGCGGCGCTTGATCGGCGGCAATCCGGTGGCTTTCCGCCTGCAGCCGCAGGGGCAGATCGTATTGAGCCGGCTGCCGACGGCGAACGGCGACGGCGGTGCGCTGGCGCTGGACAGCCTGACGGTGCTGGGCGCCGGCGGCATCAACGCTAACG
The DNA here is from genome assembly GCF_052169175.1 of Serratia sp. CY31944. Taxonomy (NCBI): domain Bacteria; kingdom Pseudomonadati; phylum Pseudomonadota; class Gammaproteobacteria; order Enterobacterales; family Yersiniaceae; genus Serratia; species Serratia sp. CY31944. Next base: position 220,301 of record NZ_JBJNLG010000006.1, on the reverse strand, counting down.
ATTGGGTTTACGACGAACCGCGCTCGGTCAGCGTCATCAGCCGCGAACAGATGGACAACCGCCCGGCGCGACACGCGGCCGATATTCTGGAGCAGACGACGGGGGCCTATTCCAGCGTCAGCCAGCAAGATCCGGCGCTGTCGGTCAACATCCGCGGCATACAAGACTACGGCCGGGTGAACATGAACATCGACGGCATGCGGCAGAATTTTCAAAAGAGCGGCCATGGCCAGCGTAACGGCACCATGTACATCGATTCCGAACTGCTGTCCGGCGTAACCATCGACAAGGGCACCACCGGCGGTATGGGCAGCGCCGGCACGCTCGGCGGCATCGCCACCTTCAATACCGTCAGCGCGAGCGATTTCCTGGCGCCGGGCAAAGAGCTGGGCGGCAAGCTGCACGCCAGCACCGGCGATAACGGCACCCACTTCATCGGCAGCGGCATACTGGCATTGGGCAACGAAACCGGCGATATCCTGCTGGCCGCCAGCGAACGCCACCTCGGCGACTATTGGCCCGGCAACAAGGGCGACATCGGCAACATTCGCATCAATAACGACACCGGCAATTACGATCGCTACGCCGAGAGCATCAAGAACAACAAAATCCCCGACACTAATTACCGCATGCACTCGCGGCTGGCCAAGGTGGGCTGGAACCTGCCCGCCAACCAGCGCCTGCAGCTGAGCTATCTGCAGACCCAGACCGCGTCGCCGATCGCCGGCACCTTGACCAACCTGGGCACCCGGCCGCCTTATGAACTGGGCTGGAAGCGCACCGGTTACAGCGACGTGATGGCGCGCAACGCGGCATTCGACTACAGCCTGGCACCGGAAGGCGTCGACTGGCTCGATTTTCAGGCCAAGCTGTATTACGTCGATACTCAGGACGACAGCGACACCTACAGCACCAGCTCGCTGCTGGACAACGGCTACGCGACGCGCACCCGCCTGCGCACCTATGGCGCGCAGGCGCAAAACACCTCGCGTTTCAGCCTGGCGCCGGGGCATGACTTCCGCGCCAACTACGGGCTGGAGTTCTATTACGACAAAGCGACCAGCGACTCTTCCCGTGAGGGTATGGAAGGGGTTACGCCGGCCGGCAACCGTTCGGTCGGCAGCCTGTTCGCCAACCTGACCTACGACTACGACGGCTGGCTGACGCTGGAGGGCGGGCTGCGTTACGACCGCTATCGCCTGCGCGGCCAGACCGGCCTGAGCTATCCGGACTTGGCCAAGGATGGGCAACGCTACACGATTGACAATCCTTGCAAAGCGTTGCGTCTGACCGGCTGTTCAACCACTACCCGCGAAGATTGGGACGTGGATCGCGATCAGGGCAAGCTGTCGCCGACGCTGGCGGTGGCGGTGCGCCCCGGCGTGGAGTGGCTTGAGCTGTATACCACCTACGGCAAATCCTGGCGGCCGCCGGCGATCACCGAAACGCTGACTAACGGCAGCGCGCACAGTTCTTCCACGCAATACCCCAACCCGTTCCTGCAGCCCGAGCGCTCGCGCGCCTGGGAAGTCGGGTTCAACGTGCAGCAGCCGGATCTGTGGTTTGAGGGCGATCGGTTGGTGGCCAAGGTGGCCTACTTCGACACCAAAGTGGATAACTACATCAACCTGGCGATAGACCGCAATAAACCGGGGCTGGTGCAGCCGAGCATCGGCAATGCCGCTTACGTCAACAACCTGTCTAAAACCCGCTTCCGCGGGCTGGAGTACCAGCTCAACTATGACGCCGGGGTGTTCTACGCCGACCTGACCTACACCCACATGATCGGCAAAAATGAGTTCTGCTCGAACAAGGCCTGGTTGGGAGGGCGTCTGCGCTACGGCGACGGATCGCGCCGCGGCAACTTCTATGTTGAGCCGGATGCCGCTTCCAATGACTTCGTCACGTGTGACGGGGGGACGCAGTTCGGCTCCGCCGCCTACCTGCCGGGCGATCGCGGCTCGGTGACGCTGGGCGGCCGCGCCTTCGATCGCAAGCTGGACGCCGGGGTGACCGTGCGCTTTGCGCCGGGCTATCAGGACAGCTCGGTGCCATCCAATTATCCGTACCTGGCCGACTGGCCGAAGTACACCCTGTTCGATCTGTATGCCAGCTACAAGCTGACCGACAGCCTGACGCTGCGCGGCTCGGTGGAGAACCTGACCAACCGCGCCTACGTCGTCAGCTATGGGGAGACGCTGGCCAATACCCTGGGGCGCGGCCGCACCGTGCAGGGCGGGGTGGAATACCGTTTTTAAGCAGTAAAAGGGCGTTGCTCATCCTTGAGCACAAGGGCTGCCTCGCAAGGGGCGCCGTTCATCAATGGAGATAGAGAAATGGCATTTTCAGTCAACTATGACAGCAGTTTCGGCAGCTACAGCATTCATAACTATCTGAACGAGTGGGCGTCGTCATTTGGCGATATCAACCACACCAACGGTAACGTCACCGACTCCAACAGCGGTGGCTTCTATGGCGGCAGCCTGTCCGGCAGCCAATATGCCGTGACCAGCACCGCCAACAACATCACCTCGTTCGTGGCGGGCGGGAATCTGACCTACACCTTATTCAATGCCCCGGCGCACACCTTGTACGGCCAACTGGACTCCCTGTCGTTCGGCGATGGCCTGAACGGCGGCGGCTCCACGCCGTACAACATCCAGGTGCCTGACGTCAGCTTCGGCGGCCTGAACCTCAGCAGCCTGCAGGCGCAGGGCCACGATGGCGTGGTGCACCAGGTGGTGTACGGCCTGATGTCCGGCGATACCGGCGCGCTGGAAACCGCGCTGAACGGTATCCTCGACGACTACGGCCTGAGCGTCAATTCCACCTTCGATCAGGTGGCGGCGGCGACGGCGGTGGGCGTGCAGCACGCCGACAGCCCGGAACTGCTGGCGGCCTGATCGCGGCCGTTTGCCCGCCGGCGCCGCGCGCCCCGGCGGGCATTTTCTCGTTTTTAGCCGATGGAAAACGCCATGAAAAACGCCGTCAGGCGCGGAGAAGTGATGAGCGTGCTGGCCGCATACCGGCGCGGATTTTGGGGCATCGCGCTGTTTACCGCGGTGATCAACCTGCTGATGCTGGCACCGGCGCTGTACATGCTGCAGGTCTACGATCGCGTGTTGCCGTCGGGCAACCGCATGACGCTGGCGATGTTGACCCTGATGGTGGTCGGCCTTTACCTGTTTATGGGGCTGCTGGAGTGGGTGCGCAGCCAGGTGGTGATCCGCCTCGGCGCCCAGATGGATATGCGCCTGAATCAGCGGGTCTACGACGCCGCCTTCGAAACCAACCTGAAAACCGGCAACCCGCTGGCGGGGCAGGCGCTGAACGATCTGACCAACCTGCGCCAGTTCGCCACCGGCAATGCGCTGTTCGCCTTTTTCGATGCCCCATGGTTCCCGGTTTATCTGCTGGTGGTTTTTCTGCTCCACCCCTGGCTTGGCGCGTTGGCCAGCGCCGGGGTGATCGTGCTGGTGCTGCTGGCCTGGCTCAACCAGCGGGTGTCGCAGGCGCCGCTCGCGGAGGCCGGCCGGGTCGCGCTGAGCGCCACGCAGCAGGCCAACGGCAACCTGCGCAATGCGGAGGCCATCGCCGCCATGGGGATGCTGACCGACTTGCGCCTGCGCTGGCTGCGGCAGCATCAGCAGTTCCTGCTGTTGCAGAACCGCGCCAGCGAGAAAATCGCCGCCGTCACCGCCTGGTCGAAAACCGTGCGGCTGGCGCTGCAGTCGCTGATGTTGGGCTGTGGCGCGCTGCTGGCGGTCAACGGCGACATTACGCCGGGCATGATGATCGCCGGATCGATCCTGATCGGCAGGGTGCTGGGGCCGATCGATCAGTTGATAGGCGCCTGGAAGCAGTGGTCGTCGGCGCGCCAGTCCCTGCAGCGGCTGGAGGTGATGCTGGCCGCCAACCCGCCGCATGCGGCGAGCCTGCCGCTGCCGGCGCCCAGCGGCGCATTGGCCGTGAATCAGCTGACCGCCGGCGCGCCGGGCGGGAGCGCGCCGGTGTTGCACGGCGTCAGTTTTCGTCTGGAGGCCGGGGAGGTGCTGGGCGTCATTGGCGCGTCCGGCTCCGGCAAAACGCTGCTGATGCGCCAACTGGTCGGCGCGCTGACGCCGCTCAGCGGCGACGTGCGGCTGGACGGTGCGGATCTTCGGCAGTGGGACAAACAGCAACTGGGGCCGCATATCGGCTACTTGCCGCAGGATATCCAGCTGTTCGCCGGCACCCTGACGGAAAATATCGCCCGCTTTGGCCAGGTTGACGCCGAGAAGGTGGTGGCCGCCGCCGCGCTGGCCGGCGTGCACCAACTGATCCTGCATTTGCCCAAAGGGTATGAAACCGAGCTGGGCGAGGGTGGCAGCGGCCTGTCCGGCGGCCAGCGTCAGCGGGTGGCGCTGGCGCGCGCGCTGTATGGCTCTCCGGCGTTGGTGGTATTGGACGAACCGAACGCCAACCTCGATCGCGAAGGGGAAGAGGCGCTGCAGCGGGCGATCGAAGCGCTGAAAAAGCGCGGCACCACCATCGTGTTGGTGACCCACAAACCGGCGATCCTGGCGACGACCGACAGATTGCTGGTGCTGGCCGCCGGCCAGGTGCAGCACTTCGGCCCCAGCGACGCCATTCTGAAAAAACTGCCTGGTTTTACGCCCGCGGCCGTACCGGCCAACGCCGGCCGCAGCAGCGGCGGCGGTTTCAACGTCAACTACGCCAATTTTGCCAAAACGGCCAGCGGTGAACGAAAAGTATGAGCAATCAGAGTGTGATCCCCGGCGATATCGACGCGCTTTCCCGGCAGTTCGACGAAGGGCGCCACCTGCGGCTCGGTGGTTGGCTGGTGCTGTTGGGGTTTGGCGGTTTCCTGCTGTGGGGGCTGTTGGCGCCGCTGGATAAGGGCGTGCCGGTCTCCGGCAGCGTGGTGGTGGCCGGCAACCGCAAGGCGGTACAGCACCCGAGCGGCGGCGTGGTGTCGCAAATTCAGGTGCATGAGGGCGACCGGGTCAGCGCCGGACAGGTGCTGCTGCTGATGGATACCGTCGACAGCCGCACCCAGCGCGATGCGCTGCGCAGCCAGCAGTTGAGCAACGCCGCGCAGCGGGCGCGGCTGCAGGCCGAGCGCGACGGCCTGCAGGCGATCGCTTTCCCGGCATTGCTGCAGGCGCGGCGGGAGGAGCCGGAGGTGATGTCGTTGATGCTGCTGCAACAGCAGCTTTTCACCAGCCGCCGCGCGGCGTTGCAGAGCGAGCTGGCGGCGATCGCGGAGAGCATCGCCGGATCGCAGGCGATGCTGGAAGGGATCCGGCAGTCTTACGTCAGCAAGCAGCGGCAAAAGGCCATGTTGCAGGAGCAACTGAGCGGCATGCGCAAGCTGGCGGCGCAAGGGTATGTGGCGCGCAACCGGCTGCTGGATCTGGAAGGGCAGTATGCGCAGATCGACGGCCAGGCGTCCGAAGACACCGGCAATATCGGCCGCCTGGGGCGCCAGATCCTGGAGCTGAAGCTGCGGGCGATCCAGCGGCGGGAAGAGTATCAAAAAGAGGTCAGCAGCCAATTGGCCGAGGTGCGGATGAAGTTGGACGAGCTGGATAACCGCCTGGCCAAGGCGGAGGCCGATTTGGGCCATACGCAGGTGAAAGCGCCGGTGGCGGGCACCGTGGTGGGGCTGAGCGTGTTCACCGAAGGCGGCGTGATCGGCGCCGGTCAGCAGCTGATGGAGATCGTGCCCAGCGATCGGGGGCTGCAGGTGGAGGCGCGTATTCCGGTCGAGCTGATCGACAAGGTGCAGGTGGGCTTGCCGGTCGAGCTGTTGTTCTCGGCGTTTAACCAAAGCACCACGCCGCGCGTCGAGGGTGAAGTGACGCTGGTCGGGGCCGATCGCCTGACCGACGAGAAAAGCGGCGCGCCCTATTACAGCGTGCGCGCCAAGGTCAGCGAAGCGGGTCTGCAGCGGTTGAACGGGTTGGAAATCCGCCCGGGGATGCCGGTCGAAGGGTTCATCCGCACCGGCGAACGTTCGATGATGAACTACCTGTTCAAACCGCTGACCGATCGCCTTCATCTGGCGCTGACGGAAGAGTGAGCATGTCGGTTTCGCCGCTGCCTTTCGCCGCGCCCGGCGATGCCATGCCCTGGCGCCGTTGCCTGGTGCTGGTGCTGGCGCTGCACCTGCTGGCCGCAGCGCTGCTCTGGCCCTGGCGAGACAAGGCCGAGCCGCCGTGGGTGCCGCCGCCGGCGGTCATGGTGGTGATGGCCGCCGCACCGCAGGCTCCGGCCGAGGTAAAACAACCGCCGGGGCAAAGGACGCCGCCGCCTCAGGTTGAACCGCCGGCGCCGCCGGAACCCTTGCCGACGGTGAAGGTGCCTGAAGCCGTACGGCCGAACATCGCCGTAGCGCCGAAGCAGAAAAAATCGCCCAAGCCGGTGAAGAAAATCCCCCTGCCGCGCACGCCGCCGCAGGAGAAAACGATCGCGCCGCCGAGAATTCAGGAGCAAAGCGTCGGCGCGCCGCCGCCGGGCTGGGCGGATAAAGCGGCCGCGCCGCAAACCCGCCTGACGCCCTATGCACAGGCGGGGGAAGATAGCTGGCGCAGCCGCATCAACGGCCGCCTTAATCGCTTTAAGCGCTATCCCAAAGACGCCTTGAGGCTGAAGCGCCAGGGCGTCGGGCAGGTGCGTTTCACCCTGGACAGGCAGGGCCATGTGTTGGCAGTGACGCTGGTCAGCAGCGCCGGGTTGCCGTCGCTGGATCGCGAAATCCAGGCGCTGGTCAAGCGCGCTTCGCCGTTGCCTACGCCGCCGGCGGACGCCTACGTCAACGGCACGGTGGAATTGACGTTGCCGATCGATTTCAGTTTGCGCGGCGCAAGTTTTTGAGCCGCGACAATATCTCTCCCTGATAAAATCATTTTTCAGCAGCTTGTCCTGCCATTCATTATTTTCAAAGCGTATCGTTATTTTATTTGGCGCGGCGGAGTTGGCGTTCTGCGCGATATTTTCATTTAAAAAGCACGAATGCCTTTTATTTTACGGCTGACAAAAAATAAACAGCTTGACGCTGCGGAGTTCGGGTTTTAGTTTTTAATTATAAAATAGGAACTGAGTTCCATATAGTGGAACAAGGCGGATCATGACAACGCTGGAAAATGCCGCTGCGGTATTAAAACTCTTTTCTCAACAACGCGTGATGCATGGCCAACCGGGCATTGCATTCAGCGACGTGGTAGATCAATTGGCGCTGCCGAAAAGCACGGTATCGCGCCTGCTGCAGAGCATGGAAAATCAGGGCATGCTGGAGCGCGATCCCGATAGCCGGCGTTACCGCATCGGCGCGCTGTTGCTGGCGGCATCCAGCCACTATCTGTCGATGCCGCTGGTGGACAACCTGGCGGCCAGCATGGCGCAGCTGTGCCGCCAGACGGCGTGTACCGGCTACCTCTCGGTGCTGGAGGGGCAGGAGATCATGGTGATGCGCATGTTCCCCGGCCGCCACTTTTTGCAGGTGGTCACCCCGGCGGGCTACCGTTCACCGGCGGCGGAAACCTCGGTTGGTCGGGCGATACTGGCGCGTGAAAGCGACGAGCAGGTTCGGGCGCGTTACGCCGGCGGTTACCGGGCGGCTTCGCCCAATGCGCCGCAAACGCTGGATGCGCTGCTGCAGAAGTTGCAGCAGGTGAGGCGCCAGGGCTGGTCGCTGGCGCGCAATGAAACCTTGAACGGCATCAGTTCGCTGGCGACCGCGCTGGTGAACAAGCACGGCAGCGAGACGGTGGGGCTGTGTCTGTCCTTCCCTTCGCAGGGCGAGGAACAGCCGTTTGTACCGGAAGTTCTGGCCGAATTAACCGCAGTCAGCCGCCAACTGGCGGAAAAATATGGCGATGATTATTGGCAGCAGATCAACTAACGCGCCGGAGCTATAACGTTTCATCATCATTAACGAGCGCCGACACCAGGGAACTCATTAATTATATTTCACCGTATTTTATTGGTGAGAAACAGACGGGCTAAATAAGAAAATAATCACGTTATGACGCCGGCAGTTCCAAATAATGGAACTGCCGCGGCGAACTATCGTCGGGCGTTATTTCCGGCATGCGGCAGGAAATATTCAGGGATACCAAGCATGAAATCAAATAATCCGCTAAAAGAGGCCGGCACGCTGTTGGTCATGGCGCTGCTTTCGGTGGTGGGGGCGATCATCGGCGTTCAGCTGATCACCACGCTGGGCGTGACGCCCAACACCTCGATCATCGGTGCGCTGATCGCCATGCTGCTGGCACGCATTCCGCTGCAAATGTTTCAACGCTACCGCTCGGTGCACACCCAGAACCTGGCGCAGACGGTGATCTCCTCAGCCACCTTCGGCGCGGCGAACTGCCTGCTGATGCCGATTGCGGTGCCTTACGTGATGGGGCAACCGCAGCTTATTCTGCCGATGTTCTGCGGCGTGGCGGCGGCGATGCTGCTCGACGCCTATCTGCTTTATCGCCTGTTCGATACCAAAGTGTTCCCCGCCGCCAATGCCTGGCCGCCGGGCGTCGCCGCCGCGGAGGCGATTAAAGCCGGCGATCGCGGCGGCAAGCAGGCCTGGCTTCTGGTTGTGGGCGTAGGGGTGGGCATCGCCGGATCAATGCTCAAGATCCCCATGGCGGCCTTCGGCACCGCCTTTATCGGCAATATCTGGGCGCTGAGCATGTTCGGCGTCGGGCTATTGCTGCGGGCCTACGCCGAGCCGGTGGCCGGTTTCGATATCAATGCCCATTTTATTCCGCACGGCGTGATGGTCGGCGCCGGCCTGGTGGCGCTGATCCAGGTCGCGCAGGTGATCCGCAGCCGCCGCGCCGATAGCGCCGGTTATACCCAACCGGACAGCGCGGTAAGCAAAGCGCTCGGCCTGGGGGCGGTCGGCTACATCGCCATCGCCGCGTTTTTGGCTCTGGTCGGCGGGCTGTTTAGCGAGATGTCGCTGCCGATGCTGGCGCTGTTCGTGATTTACGCGGCGTTCGCCGCTTTCGTTCATGAGCTGATCGTCGGTATCGCCGCCATGCACTCCGGCTGGTTTCCGGCGTTCGCGGTGGCGTTGATCACCCTGATCGTCGGTATCCTGATCGGTTTCCCACCGCTGGCGCTGTGCATCCTGACCGGCTTTACCGCCGCCACCGGGCCGGCCTTCGCCGACATGGGCTTTGACTTGAAAGCCGGCTTCATCCTGCGCGGCTACGGCGAGGATCTGCGGCAGGAGCTGCTGGGGCGCCGCATTCAACTGTTTGCGGCGCTGATCGCCTTCCTCATCGCCATTCCGGTGGTTTACCTCTCTTATCACAGCTATTTCCTGCAGGACCTGATCCCGCCGGTCGCGCGCGTTTACGCCAAGACCATCGAGGCCGGTGCGCAGCCGGGCATCGCCTGGAGCCTTTTGATCTGGGCGATCCCCGGTGCCGTGGTGCAGCTGATCGGCGGCCCCAAGCGCCAGCTCGGCGTGCTGCTGGCAACCGGCCTGCTGATCAACAACGCTTTGGCTGGGTGGGCGGTGCTGGTGGGCATCGCGCTGCGCGTGGCGATCCTGCGCCGTTGGGGCGATCGCGGCCGCACGCCGATGGAGATCATGGCGGCCGGATTTATCGCCGGCGACGCGCTCTACAACTTCTTCAGCTCGATTTTTTCCAGCAAGGGCAAATAGCCCCTGCCGATGACATTGGTGAGGTAAAACGACCATGAGTTTGCAACAAACGCTGCAGGTTTTTGAATTGATTGATAGCGCATTCGTCAGCGGCCAGGACGTCGTCGATCTGTTTGCGCCTTACCCGGCGATCCGCGCCAGCACCCTGCGCGCCGAGGGGCCGAAGGGCGGCACCGATTTTGTGCGCATCGAGATCCCCGGCAGCGCAGGCAAATTCGCTGGCGGTGCGGCGCCGACGCTGGGCATTATCGGCCGCCTGGGCGGCATCGGCGCGCGGCCGACGCGTATCGGGCTGGTGTCCGACGGCGACGGCGCGATCGCCGCCATTGCCGCCGCGCTGAAGCTGGCGGAGATGCAGCGCAAGGGCGATACGCTGCCGGGGGATGTGATCGTCACCACCCATATTTGCCCGAACGCACCGACCCGGCCGCACGATCCGGTCGATTTTATGGATTCGCCGATCGATGACGTGACGATGAACGATAATGAAGTGGTGCCGGAGGCTGACGCCATCCTGTCGATCGATACCACCAAAGGCAACCGCATCATCAACCACAAAGGCTATGCGCTATCGCCGACGGTGAAAGAGGGCTACATCCTGCGGGTGGCGGAAGATCTGCTGCGCATCATGGAGATGACCAGCGGCCGCCCGGCGGTGACCTTCCCGATCACCACGCAGGACATCACCCCTTACGGCAACGGCGTGCATCACCTCAACAGCATCCTGCAGCCCTCGACCGCTACTGCGGCGCCGGTAGTCGGCGTGGCGATCTGCAGCGAATCGGTGGTGCCGGGCTGCGGCACCGGCGCCAGCCACGAAACGGATATCGCGCTGGCGGTCAAATTCGCGGTGGAAGTCGCCAAAGAATTCGGCCGCGGCACCTGCCGGTTCTACGATGCCGCCGAATATGGCCAGCTGCTGGCGCTGTACGGCAGTCTGAGTCACCTGCAAAAAAGGAGATAGCCCCATGACGGCTTCATTCGCCACGCTGACCATCGGTCAGGCGCCACGCAGCGATATCATGCCGCTGCTGTCTGCTTATCTGCCGGCGGAGCGGGTGAGGTACGTCGGTTTGCTGGACGGCCTGGATGCCGGGCAGATCGCCGAGCGTTATGCTCCGCAACGGGGCGATAAGCTGCTGGTGTCGCGCCTGTTGGACGGCACGCAGGTGACGCTCTGTGCCGCTCGCGTCGAAAGCGGGTTGCAGCAGAAGATCCGCGAGCTGGAGGCGGCGGGATGCCAGGTGATCCTGCTGCTGTGCACCGGCGAATTCGGCCGATTGCAGGCGGAGCAGGCGCTGTTGCTGGAGCCGGATCGCATCATCCCGCCGTTGATCTCCGCGATCGTCGGCGAACACCGCGTCGGCATCGTGGTGCCGGTGGCGGAACAGGTTGGGCAGCAGGCGCGCAAATGGCGGCAGCTGGCGACGCCGCCGAGCTATGCCGTCGCCAGTCCTTATCTGGCGGATGACGCCGCGCTGGAGCAGGCGGCTTGCGCACTGCTGCGGCAGGGGGCGGAGGTGGTGGTGCTCGATTGCATCGGTTATCACCAGCGCCACCGCGCTTTTTTGCAGGCGCGTCTGTCGGTGCCGGTGCTGCTGTCGAACGTTCTGGTCGCCAAGCTGGCCGCAGAGTTAATCGGCTGATTCAAATAGCCATAAATCACCGCCCGGCGCGGCCTCGGGCGCTTTGCGCTCGCGGGTATCCCCGGGTTTCAGCAGCCCTGACTGCCGGAGAGAGGCCGGGCGGCGTTTTCCTCTGCGCCGCGATCGCATTTCGCGCGAAAAACCAGTGACAGATCAACCGCAATCCCCCAATATGGATTTTCCATCAAGATGATTACGCGGGTGCCAGTCTATGCTGAAAGTGAATGAGTATTTTGCCGGAAAAGTGAAGTCTATCGGTTTTGACAGTAGCAGCATCGGTCTTACCAGCGTGGGCGTGATGGAAGAGGGGGAATACACCTTCTCCACCGCGCAGCCGGAAGAAATGACGGTGATCACCGGGGCGCTGAAAGTGCTGCTGCCGGGGGCGCCGGACTGGCAGGTGTTTACGCCGGGTGAGAAGTTCTTCGTGCCGGGGCACAGCGAGTTCAACCTGCAGGTGGCCGACGCGACCGCCTATCTGTGCCGCTACCTGAGCAAATAAATTTTGTTCGTTAGGGAAACGCAGGGCTCAGCGGATGCTGGGCCCTGGTCGTTTCTGCGGCGGGATTAACGCTGGGCTTCGCCGCCGAGCGCTTCGATGGTGTTTTTGATCAACGCCGCCAGCTCGCTGGTCATCAGGATAAAGTCGGCGTCAAAGCGCTGGGCGAAGTCATCACGATCGATATCGTCGTTCTGCTCGCGCAGCGTGTCGGCGAACTTCAGGCGCTTGAGCGAGCCGTCGTCCGACAGCATCAGCTGAATGCGCTCCTGCCAATCCACCGCCAGCTTGGTCACCAGCTTGCCGGCTTCGATATGCACCGCGATTTCGTCGCTGATCAGATTCTGTTTCTTGCAGCGGATCACGCCGCCTTCTTCCAGAATCGCTTTCAGTTCCGCTTCATCCTGAATGGCGAAACCAGCCGGCATCTCGCCGGAACGCACCCATTCGGTCAGCGTCAGTTCGATCGGGCTTTCCATGGTCAGCGGCACCACCGGCAGCGAGCCGAGGCTTTTGCGCAGCAGCGCCAGCGTATCTTCGGCGCGTTTGGCGCTGGCGGCATCGACCATGATCAGATCGTTGACGGTGTCGATCCACATGAAGGTTTGGTTGAAGCGGCTGAAGGCGCGCGGCAGCAGGCTGTGCAGCACTTCGTCCTTCAGCGCGTCTTTCTCGGTTTTCTTCAGTTTGCGGTGTTGTTCCGCCTCCAGGCGCTCAATCTTGGCCTGCAGCTCTTGCTTGATGACCGGCGACGGCAGGATTTTCTCTTCCTTGCGCGCGCAGATGACGATTTGGCCGTTGACCGCGTGCGTCAGCGCATCGCTGTGCGAGCCCATCGGGGAGACCCAGCCGGTCTTGGCCATGTCCTGGCTGCCGCACGGCGTGAAGGCGAACGCGCTGAGTTGTTTTTCCATTTCATCCGCGTTTAACGCCACTTCGCGGCTCAAACGGTAAACCATCAAATTCTTAAACCACAGCATAATGTTATCCCTGGCTGGGCGTGCGCTCGGCACGCTGATTCGTCAAAAGCAGGGCGGCATGATAACGAATTGACGCTGAAAAATCGCCCCATTCTCTCCGAATTGCGTCGCCGACCGCAGCGGAAAAGGCCGGGCGGGGGAGAGGGAAACAGGTGATTCATCCGCGTACTTACATTAGGCTGTGGCAACGCTGCGCGGCATCGAGGAGAAAAATACATGCGCATTGGCATCGATTTGGGCGGGACAAAAATTGAAGTGATTGCGTTGGCGGACGACGGCCGGGAGCTGTTTCGCCATCGCATCGCCACGCCGCGCCATGACTATGGGCAAACCCTGGCGGCGATCGCCGGGCTGGTGAAACTGGCGGAAGATCATACCGGCGAGCGGGGATCGGTCGGGATCGGCATTCCCGGCACGCTGTCGCCGTTTACCGGGCGGGTGAAAAACGCCAACTCGGTATGGCTCAACGGCCAACCGCTGGACAAGGATCTCTCGGCGCTGTTGGCGCGCGAGGTGCGTATCGCCAACGACGCCAACTGCCTGGCGGTGTCGGAAGCCACCGACGGCGCAGGCGCCGGCGCGCAAACCGTGTTTGCGGTCATTGTCGGCACCGGCTGCGGCGCCGGCGTGGCGCTGAATGGGCAGGCGCATTCCGGTGGCAACGGCATCGCCGGCGAGTGGGGCCACAATCCGCTGCCGTGGCAGGATGACGATGAGCTGCGCTACGCCCGCGAAGTGCCGTGCTACTGCGGCAAACCGGGCTGCATCGAAACCTTTATTTCCGGCACCGGTTTCGCCACCGACTATGCGCGCCTGGGCGGCAACGCGCTGCAAGGGCACGAGATCGTGGCTCTGAGCGAGCGGGGCGATGCGCTGGCGGAGCAGGCGATCGTGCGCTACGAAATGCGGCTGGCGAAAGCGTTGGCGCACGTGATCAACATTCTGGATCCGGACGTGGTGGTGCTCGGCGGCGGCATGAGCAACGTGGATCGCCTGTACCGCACGGTGCCGCAGCGGGTGAAAGATTGGGTGTTCGGCGGCGAGTGTGAAACGCCGATCCGCAAGGCGGTGCACGGCGACTCCAGCGGCGTACGCGGCGCGGCCTGGTTATGGCCGCAACAGCAGCGCTAAGCGTTGCAGCAAAGCGCGAGGCTGCTCGCGCTTTAAACCATTCCCTGTACAAAAACTGGACGGCGCTTTATGCTTTAGCTAACTTAGCTAAGGAGGACGCGTATGCCGATTCAGGCCAATATGCACGAAGCCAAATCCAATCTGAGCCAGCTGGCGGACAGAGCCGCGGAGGGAGAAACCGTGATTATTGCAAAAGCAGGGAAGCCGTACGTACAGCTGGTCGCCATCCAGGGCGAAGCGCGCCGGCCCGGCGCCGCCAAGGGCAAGTTTACCGTGCCGGCGGATTTCAACGCGGGGGATGCGGCCATTGCGGCGCTGTTTGAGGGCGATGCATGAAGCGCCTGTTGCTGGATACCCACGCGTTGCTGTGGTGGCTGATTGATGACGCCTGCCTGGGCGCGAACGCCAAAAGGCAGATCGCCGATCCGGGCAATGCGGTATACGTCAGCGCGGCCAGCATTTGGGAGATCTCGATCAAGCAGGCGCTGGGCAAGCTGGCGCTGCCGGAAGACATCTTTGCGATCATCGAGGCCGAAGATTTTCTGTCGCTGCCGATGGACGCCTTTCATTGCCAACAGGCCGGGCAGCTGCCGCCCTATCATCAGGATCCTTTCGATCGCATGCTGATCGCACAGGCGCAGGCCGAGGGGCTGACGCTGATCTCCGCCGACGCGGTGTTTCCGCAGTACGGCGTGCGGGTGGCGGACGCCCGCCGTTAAGCCGGTTTCTCCTCGCTTTCGCTGCGCACCCGTTCGATATGAATGGTCAGGAACATCATCTCTTCCGTGGTGAGCTGATGCTGATAGTGCTTTTCGATGTGGCGGTTGATTTTGCCGGCGCAGGCGAATGACTCACGGTATTTCTCTTTCACCACCTGATACAGCGAGTCGTCGTCGCTGTCGACGTAGTTTTTCCCCAGCAGGCGCTGGGCAAAGAATTTCAAATGGGTGACGAAACGGTGGTAGCTCAGGGCTTCCTCGTTGTAATCAAAGCGGAAGTGGTATTTGACCAGGTTGAGGATCTCTTGCATCACGCGGGTGATGTGCAGCGTGTTGTGCATCTCGTCGTTAAGCTGGGCGTTGACCAGGTGCAAGGCGATAAATCCGGCCTCGTCTTCCGGCAGCGCGGTATTCAGCCGCTCGGCGATCAAGGCCAGCGCCTCCAGCCCGACGGCGAACTCGGCCTGATAGAGCTTTTTAATCTCCCACAGCAACGCATTTTTGATATCCAATCCTTCCGCGTGGCGCTGCAGAGCGAAATGGATGTGGTCGGTCAGCGTGATGTAGACGATGTTATGCAACTTGCCCGGCAGCCGTTCGCGGGCGAGGGTAATAATCCGGTCGGCGGTGGTGACGCAGGCCAGCGGGATCTCGGAGAGCAGCTCTTTATAGCGCTCGGCGATTTCACCGCCGTTATGGGTGAACACCTTTTCGATCAGGCTTTCGTCCAGCGTGTCGCCGGGCTTCTTTTTAAAGCCGATTCCTTTTCCCATTACCACCGTCTCTTCCTGACGGTCGTCCAGCGTAATCACCACGTTATTATTGAGTATTTTAGCGATTTTCATGGTCTTTCCCGGTGTTTCAGCATCCTGAAAACGAAAAAACCTGACGCCCGGAAGCGATCCCGGGCGTCAGGTTTTGCCTGTATTTTATGTTTCTGTCCTGCGGCCTGAGCGGCGGAGGGGATACAGTAACAATCCTGTTATGCCTGCATAATAACCCGTGCTCGCCGCGGCTCAACGCTTTTCACCGCGGAGTGCCGCCGCGGTCACACTTCTGCGCCGCGCGCGGCGGGATCATTCCAGCCTGAAGTGCGCCTCCAGCCGGCTGACGCCGAGTCCGTTGACCTTTTTCACCTTGATCTGCACCGGAATACGCTCTTTCATCGCCTCGACGTGGCTGATCACGCCAATGGTTTTGCCGGAGGCGTTCAGGCTGTCCAGCGCGTCCAGCGCGGTATCGAGGGTTTCGGCGTCCAGCGTGCCGAAGCCTTCGTCGAGGAACAGCGAATCGATGCTGGTCTTGTGGCTGACCAGATCGGACAACGCCAGTGCCAGCGCCAGGCTGACCAGGAAGCTCTCGCCGCCGGACAGGGTGCGGGTATCGCGCAGCGCGTCGGCCTGCCAGGTGTCCACCACCTGCAGCTCCAGCGCGTCGCTGGTTTTGCGCTGCAGCAGGTAGCGCCCGTGCAGCCGGCCGAGCTGAAGGTTGGCCAGATAAACCAGATGATCGAGCGTCAGCCCTTGAGCGAAGCGGCGGAACTTGTCGCCTTCTTTCGAGCCGATCAGCTGGTTGAGGTAGCTCCAGTCGTCGTAGTCTTGCTGGCTGCGGGCGATTTGCTCGAACAACGCCTGTTGATTGAGACGGCGGGCGGCATCGCTTTCCAGCTGGTTGCGCAGTTCGCCCTGGCGCAGCTGCAACGTTTTCAACTGCTGGGCCAGCTCGGCCAGCGATTGGGTGAGTGCGTCGAGATCCGCGTTGGCTTCATCCACCCCTTCAGGGCGGCTTTGCCGATGCTGCTCCAGCGTTTGCGTCGCCTGCGTCAGCAGGGCGGCGGCCTCCACCTGGCGCTGTTGCAGTTGCTCTTTACGCTGCTGCAATTCGCGGCGCAGGGCGTCGTCCAGCAGCGCGGCGGCGAAGGCGGTTTCATCGGCGAATTCGCTGTCGGCCAGCGCCTGCTGCCACAGCTGCTGCGCCTGCTGCAGCCGTTCCTGCATTTGGGTGTGCTGTTGTTGCAATCCGGCCTGCTGGCCGGCCAGGCGCTCGCGCAGTTCCTGCGCTTTTTGCCACTGCTCGGCGGCCTGCAAGCTGGCCTGCTCACAGGCGGTTTGTTTGGCGCGCAGCTGTTCGCGCACCTCGGCGACCTGCTGTTCGCCGAACAGCGCCAGCCGCTGCGCGCGCCGTTCGGCGAGGGTCTTCTCGCCTTCTTGCCAGCGTTGTTGCAGGTCTTGCTGCTGTTGCAGGCTGTCGGCATGGGTTTTCTGCAGCAGCGTAAAGCGCTCTTCGAGCAGCGCCAGCCGTTGCTGCACCTGCTGCTGCTGCGTTTGCAGAGCGGCGAGCGCGTCTTTTGCCTGCTGTACCGCCTGCGCCGCCTGTTCATGCTGCTGCAGCGCGTGTTGCCCGCGCCGCTCTTCGTCGTCGCAGCCGCTTAGCCAGGCGCTGAGCCGCTCGCCCTCGGCCAACGTAAAGTCGAATGCCAGCGGCGCGCTGAGCTGCTGCCACTGCTGCTGTTGGGCAGCCAGCTGCTGCTCATCCTGCGCGATAGCCTGCTGTTGGCGTTGCAATTGCTGTTGCAGGTTGTCGTAACGGGCTCGCAGCTCGACGCCTTGTTTTTGCAATGCTTCGGTCTGGACTTTCATTTGCTCCAGACGTTGCGCAGTTTCTGACAGTTTTACCTCTTGGTATTGTTCTACCGCCGGGTGCTCGCATGAGCCGCACAGCGGGCAGGGGGCGCCGGGTTGCAAACGGGCGCGCTCGGCTTCCAGACCCACGATCCGTTGTTCCAGCGCATAGGTTTTTTCAACATCGGCCTGGTGGGCTTTCTGCTGCTTAAATTGCTGACGGATGAGCTCTAACTGTGGCTCCAACTGGGTCAGTTCATTTTGACCGATGTTTAGCTCTTGCCGCTGCTGTTCCAGCCGTTTAACAACTTGTTGCGATAAAGAGGCGAGCGTAAATAACTGCTGGCGCGTCGGGCGCAGATCCGCCAGAGCGCTCAGGCGCTGGCGCAGCGGGGCCAGCGGCGTTTGCGCCGCCAGCGCCTGCTGCTGTTGCTGCTGAACGGCCAGCGCTTCGGTCAGCGCGTTCAACCGCTGCTGATGCTGTGCGGCCTGCGCCGTCAGCTGGATGCGCTCGGCGGTGAGCTGCTCCAGCGTGGTTTTCTGTTTGGCACACTGCTGCGCGGCGGCATCGCCGGCCTGTCGCCGCTCGGCCTGCGTCGACTGCAGTTGGGCGATCTGATGGTCGAGCGGGGCGACCTGGTCATCGATCAGCTGTTGCTGCTGCCGCATATGCTCGGCATGGGCTTGCTGCGCCAGACGGGCCTTTTCCACCGCCTGCTGCAGTGGCGCCAGCTGCGCCGAGTGCTGTTCCTGTTGCTGCGTCAGCTGGGCTGCCTGCTGTTGTATCGTCTGCAGCTCGGCGCGGCAGCGATCGCGTTCACCGCGCAGCGGCCGCAATTTCTCGGCCGGTTCGCTGAGCGCCAGCCGCTGCAGCTGCGGGGCGGCCTCCGTCTGCTCGCGCTGGGCGGTTTCCAGCCGCCGTTGACCCTCGTTTTGCTGTTGCTGGAGGCGTTGCCATTGCTGCAGCCAGCTCAGCGCCTGTTGCTGTTGCTGAGTTTGCTTACCGAGGGCGCTTTCCTGCGCGCTCAGCGCCGTCAGCTGTTCAGTCAGAGAGTGGCGCTGTTCATCGTTCAGCAGCTCGATGCCGCTGGCGCGCTGGTGCAACCCATCCAGGTCGGTTTTGGCCTGCTTGTGCGATTCGAACACCTGTTCGGACAACCGCCCGTAGATTTCGGTGCCGGTCAGCTCTTCCAACAGTTCGGCGCGATCGTTGGCGTCGGCGTTGAGGAACGCGGCGAACTGCCCCTGAGACAGCATCATCGATTTGGTGAAGCGGCCGAAGTCCAGCCCGGTGATGGCGGCGGTGATCTCCAGCTTGTCGCGCACCTTGTCCGCCAGGATCTTGCCGTCCTCGCGGCGCGCCAGTTCCACCTTCGGCGCCTGCAGATTGCCGTCCGGCGCGTTTTTGGCGCGGCGCTGGCTCCAGAAGGCGCGATAGCCGACGCCCTTGACCTCGAATTCGACCTCCGCCAGCGATTCGGCGGTGTGGCGGGTCATCAGTTCATTCTGGCTCGGCGTGACGTTGAGACGCGGCGTCTGGTGGTACAGCGCCAGGCAGATGGCGTCCAGCAGGGTGGTTTTGCCCGCGCCGGTCGGGCCGGTAATGGCGAACAGGCCGTTGCTGGCGAACGGCTCGGCGGTGAAGTCAATTTTCCACTCGCCCTGCAGCGAGTTGAGGTTTTTTAACCGCAGGCTGAGGATCTTCATGGTTGGGTCTCCTCAGGATTGTGCTGCACCGCCTCGACCACCTGGCGGAACAGTTGATGCATCCGCCGTTGGCGCGCTTCTGGCATGTCGGCCTCCTGCGCCAGGCGCCGTTCGAACACCTCGTTGACGCTCAGTTCGTTGAGCGTTTCCTTATCCTGCTGTGCGATCGCCTGGCGGCGCTGCTCTTTACTGCGCCGCAGCAGCACCACTTCCACCGGCAGCTCATCCGCCAGCAGCCGGATGCGGCGCTGGATATCGCTGAGGTAGTCCTGCGTCGCCACTTCGATATCCAGCCACACCGGCAGCTCGCCGGCATAGTCGGCAAATTGCTGCAGCTGCCGTTCGATCTCGGCCAGATCGCCTTTGATCAGCTGCATGGGCTGGAACTGCGGGATCGCTAACGCTTCTACCTGCTGCAGGGCGCCGTCGGCGAAATCGACCAGGAAGACGCTTTTGGCTTTGCCCAGTTCATCGAAGCTGAGCGGAATCGGTGAGCCGCTATAGCGAATATGCTCTGATTTGGCGACGTTCTGCGCGCGGTGAATGTGGCCCAGCGCGATATAGTCGGCGGGCGGGAAGGCCTGCGCCGGGAAGGCGTCGAGGGTGCCGATATAGATGTCGCGCACCGAGTCGGAGGTGGTGACGCCGACGGTGGTCAGGTGGCCGGTGGCGACGATCGGCAGCGGCAGGCCCAGCCGATCGCGGCGTTCGCAGGCCGCCTGATACAGCGCCTGGTAATGTTCGGCGATGGCTTCCTGCAGCGCCTGCTGTTTTTGCGCGCCGGATTCGCCGGCGCGGCTGGTGAGCAGATCGCGCGGCCGCAGAAAAGGAATGGCGCACAGCACCGCGCCCGGCTGGCCGTCGCGCCGGTTCAGCACCACAATCTGCTGTTCGGGGGCGCTTTGCGCGCTCGCGATCACCGTGGTGTTCAGGCAGGAGAGCAGCTCACGCGATTCGTTCAGCGTCGCCACCGAGTCGTGGTTGCCGCCCAGCACCACCAGCTGACAGCCGGTGCGCTGCAGCTCCACCACGAAGCGGTTGTACAGCTCGCGGGCGTAGCTGGGCGGCGAGCCGGTATCGAACAGATCCCCGGCGACGATCAGCGCATCCACCTGCTGCTGCTCGATCTGCTCGATCAGCCAGTTCAGAAAAGCCTGGTGCTCGGCGGCGCGGCTTTTGGTGAAAAAGTACTGGCCAAGGTGCCAGTCAGAGGTGTGGATCAGGCGCATGACACTCCCGGATGCAAAGGTAATGGCGATGATTATAAAGGCCGCGGCGGCGGCTGTCCCGGCGCAATGATGATGACAACCGGATGATTTTTCTTTGCGCCGGGAAATAATCGCTATGCTTACTGCCTATAACAGCCGCTTTTTTTCATAAAAGTGTCACAAAACTGACGCATAATGGCGCCCGCAAAGTCGCTAACACATTGGCAGGATTGACGATGGCAAGACGCATACTGGTGGTGGAAGACGAAGCGCCGATCCGTGAGATGGTGTGCTTTGTGTTGGAACAGAATGGTTACCAACCGTTGGAAGCCGAGGATTATGACAGCGCCGTGACGCGCCTGTCTGAGCCGTTCCCTGATTTGGTGTTGCTCGACTGGATGTTGCCCGGCGGTTCCGGCATTCAGTTTATCAAACATATGAAGCGCGAAGCGCTGACCCGCGATATCCCGGTGATGATGCTGACCGCGCGCGGCGAAGAGGAAGACCGGGTGCGCGGCCTGGAAGTGGGGGCGGATGATTACATCACCAAGCCGTTCTCGCCCAAGGAGCTGGTGGCGCGCATCAAGGCGGTCATGCGCCGCATTTCACCGATGGCGGTGGAAGAGGTGATTGAAATGCAAGGGCTGAGCCTGGACCCGTCCTCCCACCGCGTGATGGCGAACGATCAGGCGCTGGACATGGGGCCGACCGAGTTCAAGCTGCTGCACTTCTTTATGACCCACCCGGAGCGGGTTTATAGCCGTGAGCAGTTGCTTAATCACGTCTGGGGCACTAACGTTTATGTGGAAGACCGTACCGTTGACGTGCATATCCGTCGGCTCCGCAAGGCGTTAGAAACCAGTGGGCATGATAAAATGGTTCAAACCGTTCGGGGCACCGGCTACCGGTTCTCAACGCGCTACTGATCGCGCTGCGCTGGAGAATATGCCGTGTTAGAACGTCTGTCGTGGAAGAGGCTGGCTCTGGAGCTGGCTCTTTTCTGTTTGCCCGCCTTACTGCTGGGGCTGATTTTCGGTTATCTGCCCTGGTTCCTGCTGGCCTCCGCGCTGGCCGCGCTGGTGTGGAATTTCTACAACCAGCTCAAACTCTCTCATTGGCTGTGGATCGACCGCAGCATGACGCCGCCGCCCGGCCGCTGGAGCTGGGAGCCGCTGTTCTATGGCCTGTATCAGATGCAGCAGCGCAATCGCCGCCGCCGGCGCGAGCTGGCGCTGCTGATCAAGCGCTTTCGCAGCGGGGCCGAATCGCTGCCTGATGCGGTGGTGATGACCACCGTCGAAGGCAATATCTTCTGGTGCAACGGGCTGGCGCAGCATCTGCTCGGCTTTCGCTGGCCGGAAGACAACGGCCAGCACATCCTCAACCTGCTGCGTTATCCGGAATTCAGCCACTACCTGCAACAGCAAGAGTTCTCGCGCCCGCTGACGCTGCAGCTGAACAACGAACACTACGTCGAATTCCGCGTGATGCCCTACTCCGAAGGGCAGTTGCTGATGGTGGCGCGCGACGTCACCCAGATGCGCCAGCTGGAGGGGGCGCGGCGCAACTTCTTCGCCAACGTCAGCCATGAGCTGCGCACGCCGCTGACGGTGCTGCAGGGCTATCTGGAGATGATGGGCGACGAAGAGCAGGACGGTTCGCTGCGCAGCAAGGCGCTCGGCACCATGCAGGAGCAGACCCGCCGGATGGACGGGCTGGTCAAGCAGTTGCTGACGCTGTCGCGCATCGAGGCGGCGCCCAATGTCGACATGAACGAGCGGGTGGATATCCCGCTGATGCTGCGGGTGTTGCAGCGCGAGGCGCAATCGCTGAGCGGCGGCAATCACGAGATCACTTTCCGGGTGAACGAACAGCTCAACGTGTTCGGCAATGAAGACCAGTTGCGCAGCGCGGTGTCTAACCTGGTGTACAACGCGGTCAACCACACGCCGAAGGGCACCCATATCGAAGTGAGCTGGCAGCAGACGGCGCACGGCGCGCAGTTCCAGGTCAGCGACAACGGACCGGGCATCGCCGCCGAACACCTGCCGCGCCTGACCGAGCGTTTTTACCGCGTCGACAAGGCCCGTTCGCGCCAGACCGGCGGCAGCGGGCTGGGGCTGGCGATCGTCAAACATGCGCTCAGCCATCACGACGCGCGGCTGGAGATCCTCAGCGAGCCGGGGATCGGCACCCGCTTTATCTTTACCTTACCCAACCGGTTGATTGTTCCCGCCGCTTTATCAGAGAATGCGGTGAAAAATTAACGCGAGACACCGGTATGACCCGAATAACCCGAGGGCTGTTGCTTTGCCTGGCGTTGCTGGCCGGACGCGGCGCGCTGGCGCAGCCCGACGGCATGCTGGCGGGCAACCTGTCCAGCGTCGGTTCCGATACTTTGGCGAATCTGATGGCGCTGTGGGCGCAGGATTTCAGCCGGCATTATCCCAACGTTAACCTGCAGATCCAGGCCGCCGGCTCGTCGACCGCGCCGACCGCGTTGGCGGCGGGCGCTGCGCAGCTGGGCCCGATGAGCCGGCCGATGAAGGCGGCCGAGGTTTCGGCGTTCGAACACCGTTACGGCTATGCGCCGCTGGCGGTGCCGGTGGCGGTGGATGCGCTGGTGGTGTTGGTGCATCAGGACAACCCGCTGCGCGGCCTCAATCTGCAGCAGCTCGATCGCATTTTCTCCGCCACCCGGCGCTGCGGTGAAAGCAAACCGCTGACGCGTTGGGGCGAGCTGGGGCTGAGCGGCGACTGGGCGACGCGCTCGCTGCAGCGCTTCGGCCGCAACTCGGCGTCCGGCACCTACGGCTATTTCAAACTGCGCGCGCTGTGCGGCGGCGATTTTATGCCGCGCGTCAATGAGCTGCCCGGTTCGGCTTCGGTGGTGCAGGCGGTGGCCGGTTCGCTCAACGGCATCGGCTACGCCAGCATCGGTTTTCGCGCCAGCGGCGTGCGGCTGCTGCCGTTGGCGGAATCGGGAGAGGACTATGTCGCGCCTACCGCCGCCAACGTGCGCAACGATCGCTACCCGCTGTCGCGCTATCTCTATATCTACATCAACAAAGCCCCCAATCAACCGCTGGAGCCGCTGACCGCCGCGTTCCTCGATCGCGTGCTGTCTAACGCAGGGCAGAGCCTGGTCAATCACGACGGCTATCTGCCGCTGCCGCCGGGCGCCCTGCAGAGGACCCGCCAAGCGCTCGGGCTGCAGCCGCTCGCGGCGGCCACGGTGCAATAAGCGACAAAAAGCGGCGTAATTTTCGCCTTTTTTAACGGCCAAACGGAGCTTATACCACGCGAAAACCGGGCATTTATTGGCGTTTTCGCGCGGTAAAGCGGTATATGTTTCACGTTTCGTGAATCCATTGTTCAAAAATGATACAAATCATGTAGTGTATATTTATTGATAGCCAATATGATCGACTGGTGGCTAAAGTTTATATGGTCGATAGCTCTGCTTTTCGCCGTGCGTCTTGCCTTGAAGCGCTATAAACGTTTACCTTAGCCCTCGTTGTCGGATTAAACCTCCATTTTTATAACTCCTAAAATTTTGCCCATCTTCATGAGCGGCCACTTTCGAATAGGGACATAAACGCCGGATCGACTGCGTTTAGGATGCTTATTTGGCGCTGCGACGATCGGGCATGCCGGCAACCGGTGGGGCGTCACGCCACCACGCTATCGGACAATTTTTTTCATTTGAACAGGCAACACGACATCGTATGAGTCATCGTTTAACGTCAAAAGATATCCTGGCACTGGGCTTCATGACCTTTGCCTTATTCGTTGGGGCCGGGAACATCATCTTCCCGCCGATGGTCGGCTTGCAGTCCGGTGAACACGTCTGGATCGCGGCGCTGGGCTTCCTGATCACCGCCGTCGGTCTGCCGGTCATCACCGTCATCGCGCTGGCGCGCGTCGGCGGCGGCATCGACGCCCTCAGTTCGCCGATCGGCCGCGGCGCCGGCCTGCTGCTGGCGACCGTCTGCTACCTGGCCGTCGGCCCGCTGTTCGCCACGCCGCGCACCGCCACCGTGTCCTTTGAAGTGGGCATCGCCCCGCTGACCGGCGACGGCGCCATGCCGCTGTTCATCTACAGCCTGGTGTACTTCGCGCTGGTGATCGGCATCTCCCTGTATCCGGGCCGCCTGCTCGACACCGTCGGCCATGTGCTGGCGCCGCTGAAGATCGTGGCGTTGGGCGTACTGGGCATCGCCGCGCTGCTGTGGCCTGCCGGCGCGCCGATTCCGGCGACGGCGGCTTACCAGAGCGTGCCTTTCTCTTCCGGCTTCGTTAACGGCTACCTGACCATGGATACGCTGGGCGCGCTGGTATTCGGCATCGTTATCGTCAACGCGGCGCGCTCGCGCGGCGTGAAAGACGCCGGTCTGTTGACCCGCTACACCATTCTGGCCGGTTTGATCGCCGGCGTGGGCCTGACGCTGGTTTACCTGAGCCTGTTCAAGCTGGGCTCCGGCAGCGGCGCGCTGGTGCCGGATGCCACCAACGGCGCGGTGATCCTGCACGCTTACGTTCAGAACACCTTCGGCGGCCTGGGCAGCTTCTTCCTGGCGGCGCTGATCTTCATCGCCTGTATGGTGACCGCGGTAGGCCTGACCTGCGCCTGCGCCGAGTTCTTCGCGCAATACCTGCCGTTCTCGTACAAGACGCTGGTGTTTATCCTGGGCCTGTTCTCGATGGTGGTGTCCAACCTCGGCCTGAGCCACCTGATCCAGATCTCCATTCCGGTGCTGACCGCGATTTACCCGCCGTGCATCGTGCTGGTGGTGCTGAGCTTCACCCTGCGTTGGTGGCACAGCGCGCCGCGCATCATCGCGCCGGTGATGCTTGTCAGCCTGTTGTTTGGTATCCTTGACGCGGTGAAAGCCTCCAGTTTCCAGCAGCTGCTGCCGGCCTGGACCACTCACCTGCCGCTGGCGGAGCAGGGGTTGGCATGGTTGCCGCCTTCGCTGCTGATGCTGGTGCTGGTCGCGATTTATGATCGGGTGTGCACGCGTTCCCAAGTGACCGCGCACTGATAATCCCCCGGCTTAATCCAGGGCCACGGACATGTCCGTGGCTTTTTTACGTTTAAAACTATGGGTCATCTTCATGCAACAACAGTCACCCACCACTGCCTCCGACAATAAGCTGAAACGCGGCCTCAGTACGCGTCATATCCGCTTTATGGCGCTGGGATCGGCCATCGGCACCGGGTTGTTCTACGGCTCGGCGGACGCCATCAAAATGGCCGGCCCGAGCGTGCTGCTGGCTTACCTGATCGGCGGCATCGTGGCCTTTATCATCATGCGCGCCCTGGGAGAGATGTCGGTCAACAACCCGCAGGCCAGCTCGTTTTCCCGCTACGCGCAGGACTACCTCGGCCCGATGGCGGGTTACATCACCGGTTGGACTTACTGCTTTGAAATCCTGATCGTCGCCATCGCCGACGTGACCGCCTTCGGCATCTATATGGGGGTCTGGTTCCCGGAAGTACCGCACTGGATCTGGGTGCTGAGCGTGGTGCTGATCATCGGCGCCATCAACCTGATGAGCGTCAAGGTGTTCGGCGAGCTGGAGTTCTGGTTCTCGTTCTTCAAGGTCGCCACCATCATCATCATGATCGTGGCCGGCATCGGCATCATCATCTGGGGCATCGGCAACGGCGGGCAACCGACCGGCATTCATAACCTGTGGTCGAACGGCGGCTTCTTCAGCAACGGCTTTATCGGCATGATCCTGTCGCTGCAGCTGGTGATGTTCGCTTACGGCGGCATTGAAATCATCGGCATCACCGCCGGCGAAGCCAAAGATCCGAAAAAATCGATTCCGAAGGCCATCAACTCGGTACCGTGGCGCATTCTGGTGTTCTACGTCGGCACGCTGTTCGTCATCATGTCTATCTACCCGTGGAACCAGGTGGGCACCAACGGCAGCCCGTTCGTGCTGACCTTCCAGCATATGGGCATCACCGTGGCGGCAGGTATCCTCAACTTCGTGGTGATCACCGCTTCGCTGTCGGCGATCAACAGCGACGTGTTCGGCGTCGGCCGCATGCTGCACGGCATGGCCGAGCAGGGCCATGCGCCGAAGATGTTCAGCAAGGTGTCGAAGCGCGGTATTCCCTGGGTGACGGTGGTGGTGATGATGCTGGCGCTGCTGCTGGCGGTATACCTCAACTACATCATGCCGGAGAGCGTGTTCTTGGTGATCGCCTCCCTGGCGACCTTCGCCACCGTGTGGGTGTGGATCATGATCCTGTTCTCCCAAATCGCCTTCCGCCGCAGCCTGAGCAAAGAACAGGTGAAGCAGCTGGCGTTCCCGCTGCGCGGCGGGGTATTCACCTCGGTGGTGGCGATCGTGTTCCTGGTGTTCATCATCGGCCTGATCGGCTATTTCCCGACCACGCGCGTCTCGCTGTACGCCGGCCTGGTCTGGGTGGTATTGCTGCTGGCGGGGTACTGGTTCAAGGTCAACCATCAGAAAAAACGCGCGCCGTTGGCGACGCAGCAAGACTAAATGGAAAAACACCGGCTAAGGCCGGTGTTTTTTTAGGAGCAGGCGTCAAGCGAAGTCCAGCTTGCGCAGTTTGGAAACGTCGATGGACTGCCTGGCCTGCCACAGATCGTAAGCATCCTGCATGCCCATCCAAACCTGTTCGGAACTGCCTATCACGATGGACAGGCGGATGGCCATTTCCGGCGAGATATCGGACTTTCCGCTGATCAGGCGTTGAACCGTGGAGGGCGCGACGTCCAGCGCTTTAGCCAGCGCACGCGCGCTGAGATTCAGCGTTTCCATGGTTTCTTTGATCAACTCGCCAGGATGAGGGGGATTATGCATGCGGTTCATTAGTGATAGTCCTCATAATTCACGATATAAACATCACCCTCGACCAGCTCAAACGTGATACGCCAGTTGCCGGTTACGGTGACGGACCATTGCTCGCTGCGAGCGCCCGTTAGCGGGTGCAAGAAGAAGCCGGGCAGATCTACGTCATCAATCACTTTCGCCAGATCCAGCACGCTCAGCCGCAGCGCGATTTTCTTCGCCTGCTTGGCGTCGATACCCGCCGTTGAACCGGTTTCGAAAAACTTTTTGAGTCCCTTATGCTTGAAGCTTCTTATCATCCTGACGGCTCCATGAGTGTTGCACTATACGCATCATAGCCAGGTGTTGCGTATGGCGCAACAAAATGGTGCGTTTTTTAACCTATTATGCTGGACGTTTGTCTTCCGCTTCATTCTCCCCGGCGGTGCGCGCTTCGATGCGCATGCCGCCGTCGTTCAGCTGTTCCTCCTCTTCCTCGCCGGCGCAGCGCGCCAACACTTCGCGAATGTCTTGCATATTGCTGCTGAGGGCGCTCAGCGAAGGTTGCAGGTTGCGGGGCATGCGGCTTTCGTCCAGCGAAGCGCTGTGCAGGCAGCCGATAAACAGCAGGGTGGCCATCAGGGTAAACAGCCGGTGACGTAAGCGTTTCAGCAAGGGCTTTCCCTCTCGGTGGTGAAGGTGATGGCGCATTAACGCCGTTTTCACCGGGGAAAAGAAGGGGATGGAGATATCTGCTGGCAATTGAAAGAACATCATTACCAGCAGACACAGTTACGTCAGCCGACGTCAGGAAGCGTTGGCGTTTTGTAGCAGCATGCCGCGCAGGTCATTGCCGGTTGGCGTTTGATGCACGCGCAGGCCGAACTCGTCGATCACCGCCAGGATATGGTCGAAAATATCCGCCTGAATGCTTTCATACTCCGCCCAGACCGTGGTGTTGGTGAAGGCGTAGATTTCCAGCGGCAGGCCTTCCGGCGTCGGCGCCAGCTGGCGCACCATCAGCGTCATGTTCTGGTGAATGCGCGGGTGAGCGCGCAGGTAGGCTTCCAGATAGGCGCGCAGCGTGCCGAGGTTGGTCAGGCGGCGGCCGTTGAGCGGCGAGGCCAGATCGATGGCAATCTCCTGATTGTGCCGGCTCAGCTCCTGGGTTTTATCATTCAGGTAGCTGTGCAGCAGCGGGTTGCGCTGCAGGCGGCGCTGTTCCTCTTCCGACAGGAAGTGCACGCTGCCGGTGTCGATATTCAGGCTGCGCTTGATGCGGCGCCCGCCGGATTCCGACATCGACCGCCAGTTTTTGAACGAGTCGGAGATCAGCGCGTAGGTGGGAATGGTGGTGACGGTGTTGTCCCAGTTACGTACTTTGACCGTGGTCAGGCCGATGTCGGTGACCGCGCCGTCGGCGCCGTATTTCGGCATTTCCAGCCAGTCGCCGATCTTCAGCATATCGTTGGCGGAGAGCTGAATGCCGGCCACCAGGCCGAGGATCGGATCCTTGAACACCAACATCAGGACCGCGGTCATGGCGCCCAGGCCGCTGAGCAGCAGCAGCGGCGATTTGCCCATCAGCAGCGAGACGATCATGATGCCGATCAGGATCGCCGCCACCAGTTTCAGGCCCTGGAAAATGCCGCGCAGCGGCAGCTGATTGGAGATCGGGCTTTGGCGCAGCAGCGCCAGCAGCGTATCCAGCAGCGAGAACAGCGACAGCAGGGTGAAGGCGAGGATCCACACCTGTGCGGCGGTGACGATCACCGCCTGGGTCTGGCTGCCGCTCTGCAGCCACAGCGTCGCCTGGATGCTGATGATCACCCCTTGCAGCAGCAGCGCCACGCGCTGGAACAGTTTGTATTGGGTGATGGCCTGTTGCCAGACGCGCTGCGATTGCTGGCCGCGGCGCTGAAGGGCGGCCAACACCACCCGGTGCAGCACCAGGTGGATCGCGACCGAGATCAGGACAATCAACCCCAATACCATCAACAGCGACATCACTCCGCCGAATTCCAAACCAAATTGTTCCAGCCAGCGCGTTATCTGTTGTTGCATTACCGCTCCTTAAAAAATGCGCAAAAAATATCCTGTAAACTTAAAACGCGTTAGCCTAAGGGGTAACGTGCAGGATTTGTGCCTGTTTACCTTTTTTTACATCGGGTTAGCGTTATTTTTCGGTCTCCGCCCCCCGGCTCATCCCCGGGTTTTGCGGCCAGAGAGGAGGGGGAGTTGCACTTAACGTGGCATTGTTCGCTTCTTGAAGAACGCCGTCGATTTCGTTTGGTACAGCAGGAGAAACAGTATGCTTAACGCCTGGCATCAACCGGTCCCGCCTTTTGTGGTGAAGCAAGGGCAACGTTTGGATATCACGCTGTGGTTACAGGGGGATGAACTGCCGGAACGGGTGTTTTTGCGCGCCGAACCGGACAACGAAGAGTGGCTGCTGGTGATGAAAGCGCAGCGCCACGAGGGGATGCGGCGCTACCAGGCCAGCCTGACGCTGAATGAGGGCGAGCCGACGCGGCGTTACTGCTTCAAGCTGCTGTGGGCCGATCGCCAGCAGTGGTTCGGCCCGCAGGGCTGGTCGCCAACGCCGCCGGGCCAGCTGGCGCAGTTCGCCGTCGACGATCCTGACAATGGCCCCGAGTGGGTGGCGGATCAGCTGTTCTACCAGATTTTCCCCGATCGCTTCGCCAGCAGCGGCGGTGAGCACGGCATCCAGAGCGGCAGCTACCGCCATCACGCGGCCGGCGCCGAGGTGATTCGGCGCGACTGGCAGCATCCGCTGGAGGATCGCCACGCCGCCTCGACCTTTTACGGCGGCGATCTGGACGGCATCAGCGCCAAATTGCCGTACCTGCAGCAACTGGGGGTGACGGCGCTGTATCTGAACCCGATTTTTACCGCGCCGAGCGTGCATAAGTACGATACCGAGGACTATTACCAGGTCGATCCGCACTTCGGCGGCAACGCGGCGCTGCAGCGTTTGCGAGTGAGCACTCACAAGGTGGGCATGAAACTGGTGCTGGACGGGGTATTCAACCACACCGGCGACTCGCATCCGTGGTTCGACCGCCATCGTCAAGGTGAAAACGGCGCCTGTCACCACCCCGATTCGCCGTATCGCGGCTGGTTCAACTTTTACCCGGACGGCCGCGCGCTCGACTGGAAGGGCAACGCCAGCCTGCCGAAGCTCAACTTCGCCGAGCCGCAGGTGGCGGAAGCGATCTATCGCGGGGAAGGCAGCGTGGTGCGCCACTGGCTGCGCCCGCCGTACAGCATCGACGGTTGGCGGCTGGACGTGGTGCACATGCTGGGGGAGAACGGCGGCGCCACCGGCAACCTGCACCACCTGGCTGGCATCTATCAGGCGGTGAAGCAGGAGAATCCGCAGGCCTACGTATTGGGCGAGCACTTCGGCGACGCGCGCCGCTGGCTGCACGCCGGCGTGGAGGATGCGGCGATGAACTACATGGGGTTCGCGCTGCCGGTGCGGGCGTTCTTGGCGGGGCTGGACGTGGCCTATCACCCGGTGCGGCTGGACGCCGCCGGGTGCGCGCAGTGGATGGACGGTTACCGCGCCGGGCTGCCGCACGGCCGCCAGCTGATCCAGTTCAACCAGTTGGACAGCCACGATACTGCGCGTTTTCTCACGCTGTTGCAGGGGAACCCGGCGCGCATGCAGATGGCGGCGGTGTGGTTGCTGAGCTGGATAGGCGTGCCTTGCCTCTATTACGGCGATGAGATTGGTCTGGACGGCGGCAACGATCCGTTCTGCCGCAAGCCGTTCCCGTGGGACGTCGGCGACTGGGACCGGCCGCTGCTGGCGCTGTTCCAGCGCATGGCGGCGCTGCGTAAACAGAGCGTGGCATTGCGCCGCGGCGGTTGTCAGGTGCTGTACGCCAGCGGGGAAACGCTGGTGTTCGTGCGCCTGTATCAGCAGGAGCAGGTGTTGGTGGCGCTGCAGCGCGACGGCAGCGGCCAGGCGCAGCTGCCGTACAACCCGCTGTTGGCGCGCGGCCCGTGGCGGCGTGTGGAAGGGCGGGGAGAGTTGAGCGAAACGGCAGGCGGGCTGCGCCTGCAGCTGGCGGAAGAGACGGCCACCGTGTGGCGCTGTGAAGGCTAAAGACACTGCGGGGGCCGAAGTGCCCCCGCGATAAAGGTGAGTAGGCGTTTACATCAGTAACCGACCGCAGAACCTGCCGGGCGACGCACGTCGTTGGCGCCGTACAGATAGCCTTCGCGCACCTTGCCGGAAACCGCCGAGTCGTTGCCGGAGTTGGCCGGGCTAACGCCCGCCGCACCCGGCAAGCCGACCAGAATCAGTTCGGCGGCGCCCCACGGCGTTTGCTCGACCATCTTATAGCCCATGCCGCTCAGCAGCTTCAGCGTATCGGCGGAAACGCCGCGCTGTTCGTAGTACACCTCATCCGGCAACCATTGGTGATGGATGCGCGGCGCGTCCACTGCTTCCTGCGGCGCC
This sequence comes from Serratia sp. CY31944, assembly GCF_052169175.1. Classification (NCBI taxonomy): domain Bacteria; kingdom Pseudomonadati; phylum Pseudomonadota; class Gammaproteobacteria; order Enterobacterales; family Yersiniaceae; genus Serratia; species Serratia sp. CY31944. The sequence goes on along the minus strand of NZ_JBJNLG010000006.1, from coordinate 188,800 downwards.
ATGCCGTGGTCTATCACGTTCAACGCGGTCTGCAGGGTGATGGTGATGATGCGCGAGCCGCCCGGCGAGCCCAGCACCATAAAGATCTTGTTGTCCTTGGTCACCAGCGTCGGGCTCATCGACGATAGTGGGCGCTTACCGGGGGCAATGCTGTTGGCGGTGCCTTGCACCAGCCCGTACAGGTTTTTCTCGCCCACTTTGACCGTAAAGTCGTCCATCTCGTCGTTGAGGAAGAAGCCGGTGCCCGGTGCGATCACCACGGCGCCGAAGCGGCCGTTGACGGTATAGGTGGTGGAGACCGCGTTGCCGTCGTGATCGACGATCGAATAGTGGGTGGTTTCCGGTTTTTCATGCGGTTCCATGCCGGGCTGCACGTTTTCCGACGGCGTGGCCTTGTCCGCGACGATTTTCTTGCGGATCTGCTCGGCGTAGCTCTTGCTCACCAGCCGGTCGATCGGGTTCTTGATGAACTCCGGGTCGCCGAGGTAGGTGTTGCGGTCCATGTAGGCATGGCGCATCGCTTCGGTCATGGTGTGAATGGCCGCCGCCGAGTTGAAGCCCATGCTTTTCAGGTCGTAGCCTTCCACCACGTTGAGGATTTCGCACAGCGTCACGCCGCCGGAGCTGGGAGGCGGCGCCGACACGAACTTGTAGCCGCGATAGCTGCAGGTAATCGGCGGGGTTTCGGTGACCTTGTAATTGGCGAAGTCGGCGGCGGTCAAGATGCCGCCGCCCTGTTTGGCCGCCGCCTCCACCGCCTGCGGGATCTTGCCTTTATAGAAGGCGTCGGTTCCCCCTTTGGCGATGGCTTCCAGCGTGTTGGCCAGATCGGTTTGCACCAGTTTGTCCCCCGGCTGCAGCGGGCTGCCGTCCGGGCGCAGGAAGATTTTGGCCGACTCGGGATCCTGTTTGAAGCGCGCGACGGTGGTGTCGAGGATATCGGTATCGGCGCGGGTCAGCACAAAGCCTTCGCGCGCCAGCCTGATCGCCGGCGCCAGCACCTGTTCACGGCTCAGCTTGCCGTACTTCTCACGCGCGGTTTCCATCCCCAGCACGGTGCCCGGCACGCCCGCCGCCAGATAGCCGTACAGGCTGGCGTCTTTCTTCACCTTGCCGTCGGCATCCAGATACATGTTGGCGCTGGCCGCCGCCGGCGCGGTTTCACGGAAGTTGATGAAGGTGTCGGTGCCGTCCGCCAGGTGGACGGTCATAAAGCCGCCTCCGCCGATGTTGCCGCAGCAGGGGTTAACCACCGCCTGCGCATAGCCCACCGCCACGGCGGCGTCGATGGCGTTGCCGCCCATCTTCAGGATATCCACGCCGACCTGCGAGGCCAGGTGCTGCGAGGTGACCACCATGCCGTTTTTGGCTTCCACCGCGGGGTTGGATGCCGCATACAGGCTGCCGCTGACCAGCAGCGCCGCCATGGTCAGGGGGTTGCTCCATTTCTGTAAAAACATAGTTATTCCTACCCTGTCAGTTTTTTATTGTGTTGTGTTTGCTTGCCGCTGTTCACTTGCAAAGCGCGAGCCAGCGTTATTGATAGTAGCCGCAGATGGGCGTGCGCGCGGCGAGCAGGGTGGGAAATGTGAGCGGAAACAGGGAAATAAAGCACTGAAGGTGGGCGGTCTGCCCCATAAAGGGGCATAAAAAAACCGGCCGCGTGGGCCGGTTGATTCACTATCAGGCTGAAATTACAGCTTGGCAGCGTTTTCAGACAGGTATTTTGCAACGCCGTCTGGGGAAGCGCCCATACCTGCTTTGCCTTTTTCCCACTGAGCCGGGCACACTTCACCGTGCTCTTCGTGGAATTGCAGCGCATCAACGGTACGGATCATTTCGTCGATGTTACGGCCGATTGGCAGGTCGTTAACAACCTGAGCACGCACGATGCCGTCTTTGTCGATCAGGAAGGAGCCGCGCAGCGCAACGCCGGCTTCCGGGTGTTCGATGCCGTAAGCTTTCTGGATTTCACGCTTGATGTCAGCAACCATTGCGTATTTCACTTCACCGATGCCGCCCTTGTCGACAGGGGTTTTACGCCATGCGTTGTGAACGAACTCTGAGTCGAAGGAAACGCCAACCACTTCAACGCCACGCTTCTGGAACTCTTCATAGCGGTGATCGAAAGCGATCAGCTCGGAAGGGCATACGAAGGTGAAGTCCATTGGCCAGAAGAACAGCACGGCCGGTTTGCCGTTCAGGTGCTTCTTCAGGTTGAAGTTTTCAACGATTTCGCCGCTACCCAGTACGGCAGCTGCAGTGAAGTCAGGGGCTTGACGAGTTACCAGGACCATAATTACTCCTGTAATAGGTGTTAAAGGGTGGATGTAAAAACAAGGGCCAGTATAGGGGCCGCGACTTGGTGAATAAAGGGTAAAAGACCAATCGATGAGATAGCTTTCACCTATCAAAGTCGTTGATATAATTTAGCGAGCTTTAAAAATAACCTTTTCCCACAAAAGGGCAAGCGGCAAAACGTAAATTCTTGCAAGGCGTTGCAATTTCAATGGCTTGGGCTTGACCTCAGAGCGCTTTGTCCTTCGCCTGCCGCATCATTTGCGGGTAAAACTGCCAGAACTGTGTTTCAAGCTGATGATAATGTTGCTCGACGTCGGCGAACGAGCCGGCCAGCGCCTCGAGGCGCGGGCGGCGGCTGGCCATGCCCTGCAGCACCCGGGCGATGAACGGCAATTCGGCGTAGCGCTCCAGCCAGCGTTCCGGCCACAGGTAGCCGTTCAGGTTTTGAAAGCGCGGCGGCGTGAGCGGCAGAAAAGGTTCGATCTGGCTGCGGGCTTCCTGGGTAAACTGGTGCAGGTCGCGCGAAGGCTCCAGCTGCTGCCAGTGGCGCGCCAGAAAATGGTCCCACACCACGTCGAGGGTGATCGGCGCCACGCGGCGGTAGGGGGCGCTGAAATAGTCGCGGCTGGCTTTGACCTGCGGCAGGCTGTCGGTCAGCACGTCGACGCGGCGGTGCATCATGATGCCGGCCACCACGTCGGGCTGGTAGTCGGCGGCGGGGTTGCCGCGCACGAAATCGGCCAGCAGGTTGCCCAGCAGCGAGCTGTCCGCCAGCATGGCCAGGTGAAGATGAGCGAGAAAATTCATCCCTCAACTATACCCGAAGTCAGGCAAATCCTCCTTATTTCTTGCCGCTGACCGCCCCCGGCTTTAGACTAGGCCGCCTGTTTTTTACCAACCAGCCCTAAATTGAAGAAGTGAATACCCATGCGCGTCGCTGATTTTTCGTTTGAACTTCCCGAATCCCTGATTGCCCACTATCCCCAGGCCGAACGCAGCGCATGCCGCCTGCTGCAGCTGGACGGGCCGAGCGGGGCGCTGACGCACGGCGTATTCACCGATCTGCTGGATAAGCTGGAAGCCGGCGACCTGCTGGTGTTCAACAATACCCGCGTGATCCCGGCGCGCATGTTCGGCCGCAAGGTCAGCGGCGGCAAGATTGAAGTGCTGGTGGAGCGCGTGCTGGACGACCATCGCGTGCTGGCGCACGTGCGTGCGTCGAAAGCACCGAAGCCGGGCGCCGAGCTGCTGTTGGGGGATGACGAGAGCATCGCCGCCACCATGGTAGCGCGCCACGAGACGCTGTTCGAACTGCGCTTCAACGACGAGCGCGACGTGTTCACTATCCTCAACGCCGCCGGCCACATGCCGCTGCCGCCTTATATCGCCCGCCCGGATGAAGACGCGGACCGCGAGCTGTATCAGACGGTCTACAGCGAGAAACCCGGCGCGGTCGCCGCGCCGACCGCCGGCCTGCACTTCGACGAACCGCTGCTGGCGGCGCTGCGCGCCAAGGGCGTGGAAATGGCGTTCGTGACGCTGCACGTCGGCGCCGGCACCTTCCAGCCGGTGCGCGTGGAAACCATCGAAGATCACGTGATGCACGCCGAATACGCCGAAGTGCCGCAGGAGGTGGTCGATGCGGTGCTGGCCTGCAAGGCGCGCGGCAAACGCGTCGTAGCGGTGGGCACCACCTCGGTGCGCTCGCTGGAAAGCGCCGCGGCGGCCAGCAAAGAAGCGCTGATTGCGCCATTCTTCGGCGATACCAGCATCTTTATCTATCCGGGCTATCACTATCAGGTGATCGACGCGCTGGTGACCAATTTCCACCTGCCGGAATCGACCCTGATCATGCTGGTGTCGGCCTTCGCCGGCTATAAAAATACCATGAACGCCTATCAGCAGGCGGTGGCCGAGCAGTATCGCTTTTTCAGCTACGGCGATGCGATGTTCATCAGCCGTAACCCGCAGGCGGAAAACGAGTCCGTCGGCGGTTAATTTCCCGGGCTGCGCGCACGGCGCGGCCCCGTTTCAACGACATCAGACTGTTTCTCTGATGCTGGAGGTTTTGTGAAGTACGAACTACAGACTACCGATGGCCGCGCGCGTCGCGGCCGCCTGATCTTCGACCGCGGCGTGGTGGAGACCCCGGCCTTTATGCCGGTCGGCACCTACGGCACGGTCAAGGGCATGACGCCGGAAGAAGTGAAAGAAACCGGCGCGCAGATCCTGCTGGGCAACACCTTCCACCTGTGGCTGCGCCCGGGCCAGGAGATCATGAAGCTGCACGGCGACCTGCACGATTTCATGCAGTGGCATGGGCCGATCCTTACCGATTCCGGCGGTTTCCAGGTGTTCAGCCTGGGGGCGATGCGCAAGATCAAAGAGGAAGGCGTGTACTTCCGCAACCCGATCAACGGCGACAAGGTGTTCCTGAGCCCGGAAAAATCGATGGAAATCCAGTACGACCTGGGTTCCGACATCGTGATGATCTTCGATGAATGTACGCCGTACCCGGCCGACTGGGACTACGCCAAGCGTTCGATGGAAATGTCGCTGCGCTGGGCGGAGCGCAGCCGCAAGCGATTCGACGAGCTGGAAAATAAAAATGCGCTGTTCGGCATCATTCAGGGCGGCGTTTACGAAGATTTACGTGATGTTTCAGTCAAAGGGCTGGTGGATATCGGCTTTGACGGGTACGCTGTGGGCGGCTTGGCTGTAGGCGAGCCGAAAGAGGATATGCATCGCATTCTTGAACACGTTTGCCCGCAAATTCCGGAAGATAAGCCACGCTATTTGATGGGCGTCGGCAAGCCGGAAGATTTGGTGGAAGGCGTGCGTCGCGGCATCGACATGTTCGACTGCGTCATGCCGACCCGCAACGCCCGCAACGGCCATCTGTTCGTGACTGACGGTGTGGTAAAAATCCGTAATGCCAAGCACAAGGATGATACTTCTCCGCTGGATAAGGACTGTGATTGTTACACCTGTCGCCATTACAGCCGCGCCTACTTGCACCATCTCGACCGTTGCAACGAAATATTGGGTGCTCGACTGAACACGATTCATAACCTGCGTCACTACCAACGCCTGATGGCGGGTTTACGCCAGGCTATCGAAGAGGGTAAATTAGAGCAGTTTGTTGCGGATTTCTATGGTCGGATCGGCAAGCCGATTCCGCCTTTAAACGCTTGATCTAATAATTGATAACTTAATGAGGGAATTTCAATGAGCTTTTTCATTTCTGACGCCGTCGCATCCGCAGGGGCTCCGGCTCAGGGAAGCCCGTACTCTCTGATCATTATGCTGGTGGTGTTTGGCCTGATCTTCTACTTCATGATCCTGCGCCCACAGCAGAAGCGCGCTAAAGATCACAAGAAGCTGATGGACTCCATCGGTAAAGGCGACGAAGTGCTGACCACCGGCGGCCTGATTGGTCGCGTGACCAAAGTGGCCGACACCGGCATCATCGCCATCGCGCTGAACGACACCACGGAAGTGATGATCAAGCGTGACTTCGTGGCGGCCGTTCTGCCGAAAGGTACCATGAAGGCCCTGTAATCTTTTTTCCCGAAGGGAATTGCCGTGCTAAACCGTTATCCTTTGTGGAAGTATCTGATGTTGATCGTGGTGATCCTCGTCGGTCTGCTTTATGCGCTTCCCAACATCTACGGTGAGGATCCGGCCGTACAAATCACTGGCGCGCGCGGCGTCGCCGCCAGTGAAACTACGCTGGACCAGGTCCGTACCGTATTAGAAAAAGACAACATCGCGAGCAAGTCGATTGCGCTGGAAAATGGCGCCATCCTGGCTCGCTTTAAAGATCCTGACGTTCAGCTGCGCGCCCGCGAAGCGCTGGTGACCGAGCTGGGTGACAAATTCGTCGTGGCGCTGAACCTGGCGCCGGCCACGCCGACCTGGCTGGCCATGCTGGGCGCAGAGCCGATGAAACTCGGCCTGGACCTGCGCGGCGGCGTGCACTTCCTGATGGAAGTGGACATGGACACCGCGTTGAGCAAGCTGCAGGAACAGACCATGGATACCCTGCGCAGCGAGCTGCGCGAGAAGGGCATTCCTTACGCGTCTATCCGCAAGCTGGACAACAACGGCGTGGAAGTTCGCTTCCGCGACAATGCGGCCCGTGACCAGGCCATCAGCTACATCGGCCCGCGTCAGCGCGATCTGGTGCTGTCCGCCAACGGCGCCAACACCATGAAAGCCAGCCTGACGGACGCCCGTCTGAGCGAAGCGCGCGAATACGCCGTCCAGCAGAACATCACTATCCTGCGTAACCGCGTCAACCAGCTCGGCGTCGCCGAACCGCTGGTGCAGCGCCAGGGCGCCGACCGCATCGTGGTCGAGCTGCCGGGCATTCAGGACACCGCGCGCGCCAAAGAAATTCTGGGTGCCACCGCGACCCTCGAGTTCCGTCTGGTGAACACCAATGCGGACGCCACTGCGGCGGCCAACGGCCGCGTGCCGGGCGACTCCGAGGTGAAATACACCCGTGACGGCCAGCCGATCGTGCTGTACAAGCGCGTGATCCTGACCGGTGATCACATCACCGACTCCACCTCGAGCACCGACGAATACAACCAGCCGCAGGTTAACATCTCGCTGGACAGCGCCGGTGGCACGTCGATGTCCAACTTCACCAAGGACAACATCGGCAAGCCGATGGCGACCCTGTTCGTGGAGTATAAGGACAGCGGCAAGAAAGACGCCAATGGCCGTGCGGTGCTGGTGAAACAGGAAGAAGTGATCAACGTGGCGAACATTCAGTCGCGTCTGGGCAACAGCTTCCGCATCACCGGTATCGGCAACCCGAGCGAAGCGCGTCAGCTTTCGCTGCTGCTGCGTGCGGGCGCGCTGATCGCGCCGATTCAGATCGTCGAAGAGCGCACCATCGGCCCGACCCTGGGTCAGCAGAACATCACCCAAGGTCTGGAAGCCTGTCTGTGGGGCCTGGTGGCGTCCATCGTCTTCATGGTGGTCTGGTACCGTAAGTTCGGCGTGATCGCCACCACGGCGCTGGTCGCCAACCTGGTGCTGATCGTCGGCGTGATGTCCCTGTTGCCGGGGGCGACGCTGACCATGCCGGGCATTGCCGGGATCGTGTTGACGCTGGCGGTGGCGGTCGACGCCAACGTACTGATTAACGAACGTATCAAGGAAGAGCTGAAGAACGGCAGGTCCGTTCAGCAGGCGATCCATGAGGGCTATAAAGGCGCGTTCTCCAGTATCGTTGACGCCAACATCACCACGCTGATCACCGCGATCATCCTGTACGCAGTCGGCACCGGTTCGATCAAAGGCTTTGCGATCACCACCGCTATCGGTGTGGCGACGTCCATGTTCACCGCGATTGTCGGTACCCGTGCCATCGTCAACCTGCTTTACGGCGGCAAACGCATTAACAAGCTGTCTATCTGAGGAGTGCGTTGTGGCACAGGATTATACTGTTGAGCAACTCAACTACGGCCGTAAAGTCTACGACTTTATGCGCTGGGACTACGTGGCCTTCGGCATCTCGTTGGTGCTGTTGGTCGCGTCGATCGCCACCATGTCGGTGCGCGGGTTTAACTGGGGTCTGGATTTCACCGGCGGTACGGTGATTGAAATCAACCTGGAGAAACCGGCCAATCTCGACCTGATGCGCGATACGCTGGAGAAGGCCGGGTTCCAGGATCCGATCATCCAGAACTTCGGCAGCAGCCGCGACGTGATGGTGCGCATGCCACCGGCGACCGGCACCGCAGGCCAGGAACTGGGCAACAAGGTGATCGGCGTGATCAACGACTCGGTGGATAAAAACGCCACCGTGAAGCGCATCGAGTTCGTCGGCCCGAGCGTGGGCAGCGAGCTGGCGCAAACCGGCGGCATGGCGCTGCTGGTGGCGTTGATCTGTATCCTGATCTACGTCGGTTTCCGCTTCGAATGGCGCCTGGCGCTGGGGGCGGTTATCGCGCTGGCGCACGACGTGATCATCACGCTGGGCGTGCTGTCGCTGTTCCATATCGAGATTGACCTGACCATCGTCGCGTCCCTGATGTCGGTTATCGGCTACTCGCTGAACGACAGCATCGTGGTTTCCGACCGTATTCGTGAGAACTTCCGCAAGATCCGCCGCGGTACGCCTTACGAGATCATGAACGTGTCGTTGACCCAGACGCTGAGCCGTACGCTGATGACTTCCGGGACCACCCTGATGGTGGTGCTGATGCTGTACATCTTCGGTGGCGCGATGCTGCAAGGCTTCTCGCTGGCGATGCTGATCGGCGTGTCGATCGGTACCGTCTCCTCGATCTACGTCGCGTCCGCGCTGGCGTTGAAGCTGGGGATGAAACGTGAACACATGCTGCAGCAAAAAGTGGAAAAAGAGGGCGCGGATCAGCCTTCGATTCTGCCTTAACAACCGCAGTATTCAGCGATATGAGAAGGAGCGCCGATGGCGCTCCTTTTTTTTGCCTCGGGGATCAGTGCTGCTTCACTACCGCCGGTTGGGCGGTCGAAACCAGACTGTGCAGACGGATATAGCCCAATTGTTCCGGCGTCAGGCCGCTGAAGCGCAGTTCGAAGTCCTGGCTGGGCTTCGGCAGCAGCGAATCGGCGCTGGCGATCGGTTGCGACAGCGCCTCGGCGGTCAACGGCCGGCCGGTGGCGTCGTCCAACTGGCCCCATTCCACCACGGCTTTGAACGGCGGCAGCGTGGCCTGTGAGAGGACGCGCACATGCAGCTGCGCCTGCGTGCCGTTGGCTTCGTTCTTGATGTGGCTCAGCGAAACGCTCAGTTCGCCGATACCGCTCTGCAAACGGGCGGCGCTTCGGGCCGCCGGCAGCAGATAGACGCCATTGTCGGAGTGCTGATTGAGCTGATTCTGCCGCTCCAGCGCGGTGGTTTGATCGGTCAGCACGCTCACTTTCTGGTTCAGCGCGGCGACCTGATGGCGCAGCTGGGGCACGGCGGCGTTATGCGCGCAGCCCGCCAGCAACACGGCGGCGGCGAGCAGGGCGATTTTGGGGTAACAGGTTGTCATGACGGCGATTTCCTATGCTGAATCTCCTGTTATCAGCTTAGTCCGCCCGGAGGGGAAAGTCATATCGGCGCCGCTTCCCGGCCGCGTGTCGCAACAAATGGCCGCCGCCCTTTGTTGTGGCTGCACTTCGGGGTAAACTGCATTTATCTATAAAAAACGTTTATCAGGACGTGTTATGCATTGCCCTTTCTGCGCCGCCGTTGATACCAAAGTCATTGATTCCCGCCTGGTGGGGGACGGTTCGCAAGTGCGCCGTCGCCGCCAGTGTCTGGTGTGCAATGAACGCTTCACCACCTTCGAGGTGGCTGAGCTGGTGATGCCGCGAGTGATTAAAAGCGATGAGGTGCGCGAGCCGTTCAACGAAGACAAACTGCGCCGCGGCATGCTGAAAGCGCTGGAAAAGCGCCCGGTAAGCTCGGACGACGTGGAAAACGCCCTTAATCATATCAAATCCCAACTGCGCGCCACCGGCGAACGCGAAGTGCCGACCAAACTGGTGGGCAATCTGGTGATGGACGCGCTGAAAAAGCTGGATAAGGTCGCCTATATTCGCTTCGCGTCGGTGTACCGCAGCTTCGAAGACGTGCGCGAGTTCGGCGAAGAGATTGCCCGCCTGCAAGACTAAAGGATCTTTCATGCATCACGACGAACTTTATATGGCGCGCGCCTTCGAACTGGCGCGGCTGGGGCGTTTTACCACCGCGCCCAATCCGAACGTCGGCTGCGTTATCGTGCACGACGGCGAAATTGTCGGTGAAGGCTATCATCTGCGCGCCGGCGAGCCGCACGCGGAAGTGCACGCGCTGCGCATGGCGGGCGACAAGGCGCGCGGCGCCACCGCCTATGTCACGCTCGAGCCGTGTAGCCATCACGGCCGCACGCCGCCCTGCGCCGATGCGCTGGTGGCCGCCGGCGTAACCCGGGTGGTCGCGGCGATGCAAGATCCCAATCCGCAGGTGGCGGGGCGCGGGCTGTACAAGCTGCAGCAGGCCGGCGTCGAGGTGCGGCACGGCCTGATGCTGGCCGAGGCCGAAGCGGTCAACCTGGGCTTCCTCAAGCGCATGCGCACCGGCTTCCCTTACGTGCAGCTGAAGCTGGGCGCGTCGCTGGACGGCCGCACGGCGATGGCCTCCGGCGAGAGCCAGTGGATCACCTCACCCGAAGCGCGTCAGGACGTGCAGCGCCTGCGTGCGCAGAGCGCCGCCATTCTCAGCACCAGCGCCACCGTGCTGGCGGACGATCCGTCGCTGACGGTGCGTTGGGATGAATTGGACGCCGAGACGCAGCGCCTCTATCCGCGCGACAATCTGCGCCAGCCGCTGCGCATCCTGCTCGACAGCCAAAATCGCATTACTCCGCAGCACCGCGTGGTGCAGCAGCCGGGCGCCACCTGGCTGGCGCGCCTGGAGGCGGATGAACAGGCCTGGCCGCAAGACGTCGAGCAGTTTATCTGCCCGGCGCACGGTGGCGGCGTCGATCTGGTGGTGATGATGATGCTGTTGGCCAAGCGCCAGGTGAATTCAATCTGGGTGGAGGCGGGCGCAACGCTGGCCGGCGCGCTGCTGCAGGCCGGCCTGGTGGATGAGCTCATTTTGTACATCGCGCCGAAACTGTTGGGCGATAATGGCCGTGGCCTGTGCCACCTGCCGGGCCTGGAACGGTTGGCCGACGCGCCGGAGTTCGTCTTCAGCGACGTGCGCCAGGTCGGCCCCGATCTGCGTTTGCGCCTGCGGGCGAAACACTGAATCTCGCGCCCGTGCGCCGGTTTTACAAAAGCGCCGCGCAGGCGATGAAAGAATATGATAGAATCCGCCCCCCTGCGGGGTATTGAACCCATTTTTAAGGAAAGCCCATGAAAGTTATCGAAGGTGTTGTTGCTACTCCAAAGGCCCGTGTGGCGATCGCAATTGCACGTTTTAACAATTTCATCAACGACAGCCTGCTGGAAGGCGCCATCGACGCGCTGAAACGCATTGGTCAGGTTGCTGACGACAACATCACCGTTGTCTGGGTCCCGGGCGCTTACGAGCTGCCGCTGACGGCGAGCGTATTGGCCAAAACCGGCAAATACGACGCGGTTATCGCGCTGGGCACCGTTATCCGTGGGGGCACCGCGCACTTCGAATATGTGGCGGGCGAAGCCAGCTCCGGCATCGGCAACGTTGCGATGAATGCCGAAATCCCGGTTGCTTTTGGCGTGCTGACCACCGAAAGCATCGAGCAGGCGATCGAACGCGCCGGCACCAAAGCGGGCAACAAGGGCGCTGAAGCCGCGCTGACCGCACTTGAAATGATTAATGTTATCAAAGCTATTAAAGCCTGAATTTAGTTAAGGGGAATTCCGTGAAACCTGCTGCTCGTCGCCGCGCTCGTGAGTGCGCTGTTCAAGCGCTTTACTCTTGGCAGTTGTCTAAAAACGACCTTGCCGATGTTGAACACCAGTTCCTGACGGAGCAGGATGTCAAAGATGTTGACGTCGCCTATTTTCGCGAGTTGCTGTCCGGCGCGGCAGTGAATGCAGGTATGCTGGACGAACTGATGGCGCCTTACCTGTCGCGTCAGCTCGAAGAGCTGGGCCAGGTGGAGCGCGCGGTGCTGCGCGTCGCGCTGTTTGAACTGAAAATGCGCGAGGATGTCCCTTACAAGGTGGCGATCAACGAAGCGATCGAACTGGCGAAAACCTTCGGCGCGGAAGACAGCCACAAGTTTGTGAACGGGGTGCTGGATAAAGTGGCGCCAACCCTTCGCAAGAAAAAGTAAAACATTAAGGCCGGCATTCCCGGCCTTAATTTCTTCTAGTGGAATATCGATATGGCATGCGGCGAATTTGACCTCATTGCCCGCTATTTTGACCGGTTCAAGCGTGTGCGCCGGGATGTACAGTTGGGCATTGGAGATGACTGCGCACTGCTGGCAGTGCCGGAAAAACAGCTGGTGGCCGTCAGTACCGATACGCTGGTGGCGGGCGTGCACTTTCTGCCGGACATCGATCCGGCCGATCTCGGCTATAAGGCGTTGGCGGTCAATCTGAGCGATCTGGCGGCGATGGGCGCCGATCCGGCCTGGCTTTCGCTGGCGCTGACCCTGCCTGAAGTGAACGAATCCTGGCTGAAGGCCTTCAGCGACAGCCTGTTCGATCAGCTCAACTATTACGGCATGCAGCTGATCGGCGGCGATACCACGCGCGGGCCGCTGAGCATGACGCTGACCATCCAGGGGCTGATCCCGGCCGGCCGGGCGCTGACCCGCAGCGGCGCGCGTATCGGCGACTGGATCTATGTGACCGGCACGCTGGGCGACAGCGCCGCCGGGTTGGCGATCCTGCAGGATCGTTTGGCGGTGACGGAAACGACGGCGCGCGATTATTTGGTCGCTCGCCATCTGCGGCCGCAGCCGCGGGTGTTGCAGGGGCAGGCGCTGCGCGATCTGGCCAGCTCGGCGATCGACATCTCCGACGGCCTGATTTCCGATCTGAAGCATATCCTTAAGGCCAGCGACTGTGGCGCACGCATCGTGCTGGACGAGCTGCCGATGTCGCAGGCGCTGAGCAGCCACGCCGATGCTGAACAGGCGCTGCGCTGGGCGCTGGCGGGCGGCGAAGATTACGAGCTGTGCTTCACCGTGCCGGAGATCAACCGCGGCGCGCTGGAAGTGGCGTTGAGCCACCTCGGGGCCGACTACACCTGCATCGGCCAAATTGGCCCGCTGTCTGAAGGCATCCGCTATTATCGCGACGATGAGGCGGTAGAGCTGGACTGGGCTGGGTTCGATCATTTCAACGCGGAGCCGGGCACCCATGGATGAAGCCAAGCGCCGGCTGCGGATGAGCAATCCGTGGCACCTGCTGGCCACCGGGTTTGGCAGCGGTTTGTCGCCGGTGATGCCGGGCACCATGGGATCGCTGGCGGCGATCCCGTTCTGGCTGCTGCTGATCCAGCTGCCGTGGCAGCTCTACTCGCTGACGGTGATGTTCAGCATCTGCATCGGCGTCTATATTTGCCACCGCACGGCAAAAGACATGAAGGTGCACGATCACGGCAGCATCGTCTGGGACGAGTTCGTCGGCATGTGGATCACGCTGATGGCGCTGCCGGTCAACGACTGGCGCTGGGTCGCCGCCGGTTTCGTTATCTTCCGCATTCTCGACATGTGGAAGCCGTGGCCGATCCGCTGGTTCGACCGCAACGTGCATGGCGGCATGGGCATCATGGTCGACGATATCATCGCCGGCGTGCTGTCCGCCGGCATCATCTACCTGATTGGGCACCACTGGCCAATCGGGCTGTTCTGACAGACGGGCGCGCCGTTTCGCGCCCGCTTCTCTTATTCAAATCCCGTCACCCGATGCGGCACGTAAGCCGTCTCCAGTTCTGCGACCTCTTGCGGCGACAAACTCAAATCGACCGCGGCGATGGCGTCATCCAACTGCTCGCTGCGTGAAGCGCCGACGATCGGCGCGCTGACCGCCGGCTTGTTCAGCAGCCAGGCCAGCGCGATCTGCGCGCGTGAAACGCCACGTTCCTCGGCGAGGCTGGCGACGCGCTCGGCGATAATGGCGTCGATGCCTTCAGTTTCCTCGTACAGGCTCTTGCCGAACTGGTCGGAAACCAGCCGCGCGGTGGTTTCGCCCCAGGGGCGGGTCAGGCGGCCGCGCGCCAGCGGGCTCCACGGCAGCACGGCGATGCCTTCGGCGGTACACAGCGGATGCATTTCGCGCTCTTCTTCGCGCTGAATCAGGTTGTATTGATCCTGCATGCTAACAAAGCGCGTCCAGCCGTGCAGATCGGCGGTATACAGCGCCTTGGCGAACTGCCAGGCGTACATCGAGGAGGCGCCGATGTAACGCGCCTTGCCGGCTTTCACCACGTCGTGCAGCGCTTCCAGCGTCTCTTCCAGCGGCGTTTCGTAATCCCAGCGGTGGATCTGCAGCAAATCGACATAGTCGGTGCCCAGGCGCCGCAGGCTGTCGTCGATGGATTGCATGATGTTGGCGCGCGACAAACCGCGCTCCAGGTTGCTCAGCGGGAAATACACCTTGGTGGCGACCACCACGTCTTCGCGGCGCGCATAGTCGCGCAGCGCCCGGCCGAGGATCTCCTCGCTGCTGCCGTCGGAATAGCTGTTGGCGGTATCGAAAAAGTTGATGCCGGCTTCCAGCGCCTGTTTCAGCAGCGGGCGGCTGCTCTCTTCCGGCAGCGTCCAGGCGTGATTGCCGCGGTTCGGTTCGCCGTAGGTCATGCAGCCCAGGCAGATGCGCGAGACGTTCAGATCGGTGTTGCCCAGTTTCAGGTACTTCATGCTTGCCTCCCATTCGAAAGCTCAGACAGTAACTGTAGCGCGGATCCCGGAGGGCGGAAACGAAAACGCCCCCGAGAGCGGAGGCGTTTTTTCAGGCGCGAGTGGCGATTACTGCGCCAGCCAGGTTTCGATTTGGCGCTGAATGCCGGCGGCGTCCAGCCCCAGATCGGCGCGCAGTTCTTCCTGGCTGCCCTGCGAGACAAAGCTGTCCGGCAGGCCGAGGTTCAGCACCGGCACCGGACGGCGTTTGGCCATCAGCAGTTCGTTGACGCCGCTGCCGGCGCCGCCCATGATGGCGTTCTCTTCCAGCGTGACCAGCGTTTCATGGCTGGCGGCCAATTCGAGCACCAGCTGCTCGTCCAGCGGTTTGACGAAGCGCATGTCGACCAGCGTGGCGTTGAGCGCCTCCGCCGCTTGCGCGGCCTCCGGCAGCAGGGTGCCGAAGTTGAGAATGGCGATCTTTTCCCCCTGGCGGCGCACCACGCCTTTGCCGATCGGCAGCAGGTTGAGCGGCTCCAGCGCCGCGCCGGTGCCGGTGCCGCGCGGATAGCGCACGGCGCTCGGGCCGTCGTTGTAGTGATAGCCGGTGTACAGCATCTGGCGGCATTCGTTCTCGTCGCTCGGCGTCATGATCACCATGGTCGGGATGCAGCGCATGAACGACAGATCGAACGCCCCCTGGTGAGTCTGGCCGTCGGCGCCGACGATGCCGCCGCGATCGATAGCGAACATCACCGGCAGATTTTGGATCGCCACATCGTGGATCAGCTGATCGTAGGCGCGTTGCAGGAAGGTGGAATAGATCGCCACCACCGGCTTGTAGCCGCCGATCGCCAGCCCGGCGGCGAAGGTGACCGCGTGCTGCTCGGCGATCGCCACGTCGAAATATTGCTGCGGGTAGTCACGAGAGAACTGCACCATGCCGGAGCCTTCGCGCATCGCCGGCGTGATCGCCATCAGCGAGCTGTCTTTGGCGGCGGTTTCACACAGCCAGTCGCCGAAGATTTTCGAATAGGTCGGCAGACCGCCGGCGCTTTTCGGCAGCGTGCCGCTGGCGGGATCGAACTTCGGCACCGCGTGGAAGCTGATCGGATCCTTCTCCGCCGGCGCGTAACCGCGGCCTTTCTTGGTCATGATGTGCAACAGCTGCGGGCCTTTCAGATCGCGCATGTTTTTCAACGTGGCAACCAACCCCTGCACGTCGTGCCCGTCTACCGGGCCGATATAGTTAAAGCCCAGCTCTTCGAACAGCGTGCCCGGCACCACCATGCCTTTCAGGTGCTCTTCGGTGCGTTTCACCAGCTCCTTGATCGGCGGCACGCCGGCCAGCACTTTCTTGCCGCCTTCGCGCAGGGTGGAGTAAAGCTTGCCGGACAGCAGCTGCGCCAGGTGGTTGTTCAGCGCGCCGACGTTTTCCGATATCGACATCTCGTTGTCGTTCAGCACCACCAGCATGTCCGGGTTGATGTCGCCGGCGTGGTTCATCGCTTCGAACGCCATGCCGGCGGTGATGGCGCCGTCGCCGATCACGCACACCGTGCGGCGGCCTTTGCCTTCACGTTCCGCCGCCACCGCCATGCCGAGGCCGGCGCTGATCGAGGTCGACGAGTGGCCGACCGACAGCACGTCGTATTCGCTTTCGGCGCGCCACGGGAAGGGGTGCAGGCCGTTCTTTTGCCGAATGGTGGCGATACGGTCGCGGCGGCCGGTCAGAATTTTGTGCGGGTAGGCCTGGTGGCCGACGTCCCACACCAGGTGATCGAACGGCGTGTTGTAGACGAAATGCAACGCCACCGTCAGTTCGACGGTACCCAGCCCGGAGGCAAAGTGGCCGCTGGAGCGACTGACGCTGTTCAGCAGGTATTGCCGCAGCTCATCGCACAGCTTCGGCAAGCTCTCTTTGGGCAGTGAGCGGAGTTCCTCGGGGTTTTCCGCTAGCGCCAGGGTTGGGTATTTGGCTATATCAAGACTCATTCGATACTCATATCAGAGGAGTTAACGTCACACGTTAATTGTCGCGTTCAATAATGAAGCTGGCTAACGCTCGCAATGGCGCTGTGTTATAAGATTGCGCTGCCAAAGTGTCTAATGCAGCTAATGCTTCCTGATAGAGATCCCACGCTTTTGCTTTCGCGCTGTCAAGCCCGAGCAACGCCGGGTAGGTACTCTTTCCGTGTTGTTGGTCCGCGCCCTGGCGCTTGCCGATTTTTTCAGTCTCGCCGACAACGTCCAAAATGTCATCCTGCACCTGGAACGCCAGGCCAACCGCGGCGGCGTAACGATCCAGCTGCGGCAACGCCGCTCGCCCGGCTTCGCCGGCGCTCAGCGCGCCCAGACGCACCGCCGCGCGGATCAGCGCGCCGGTTTTGTGGCGGTGGATTTGCTCCAGCGCCTGCAGGTCGATGCGCTTGCCTTCGGCTTCCAGATCCAGCGATTGGCCGCCGCACATGCCGGCTACGCCGCTGGCGGTCGCCAGTTCGGAGACCATCGCCAGCCGATCGCGCAGGGCCACGTCGGGCATTTCGGCATCGGCCAGGATCGAAAACGCCAGCGTTTGCAGCGCATCGCCGGCCAGGATCGCGTTGGCTTCGCCGAATTTAATGTGGCAGGTCGGCTGGCCGCGGCGCAGATCGTCGTCGTCCATCGCCGGCAGATCGTCGTGGATCAGCGAGTAGGCGTGAATGCATTCCACCGCCGCCGCCGGCGCGTCCAGGTTGGCCAGCGACACGCCGAACATCTGGCCGGTGGTGTAGACCAGGAACGGGCGCAGGCGCTTGCCGCCCAGCAAGGCGCCATGACGCATCGCCGCCACCATGTTGCCGTCGTTGAACGGCAGCGGGGCGATGAAGTCCAGCAGCGCGCGATCGGCGCGCTGGCGGAAAATCTGCAGTTGATCGGCAAAAGCGGCCGCTGGGGCGATCTCAGACATGTCGGTTACTCGGCATCCGGTGTGAAAGGCGCCAGCGCCGCGTCGTCGGCGCTGTCGTTAAGAAGTATCTGCACACGCTGTTCCGCCTGTTGCAGTTTCTGCTGGCCCTGACGCGCCAGCTGCACGCCGCGTTCGAACTCGTTCAGCGCGTCTTCCAGCGGCAGTTCGCCTGATTCCAGACGCGTCACGATGCTTTCCAGCTCGCCGAGGGCGCTTTCAAAGCTGGCTGTTTGCTCTGTACTGGCTGATTGTGCTGGTTTTTTCGGCATAATTTTCTTTTTACGTCATCATGTGAACCGTGGCGCCAGAGCCTATCCTAGCGGATCTTGATTAGCAAATCATGGCGCTCATGTATGGTTTTGTGCGCAGAGCGCGGCGATATGGTGATATACTCCGCGCCGTAATTCTTATCTGACAACAAAGACCGCCATGAAGTTTATCATTAAATTGTTCCCGGAAATCACCATCAAGAGCCAATCTGTGCGCTTGCGCTTTATCAAGATTCTCTCGACCAATATTCGCAACGTCCTGAAGCAGTATGATGAAACGCTGGCGGTCGTCCGTCACTGGGATCATATCGAAGTTCGCGCCAAAGATGAAAACCAGCGGCCGGTCATCGCCGACGCCCTGACGCGCATTCCCGGCATCCACCATATTCTGGAAGTGGAAGATCGCGCTTATACCGATATCCACCACATCTTCGAGCAGACGCTGGAAGCCTACCGCGCCCAGCTGGAAGGCAAAACCTTCTGCGTGCGCGTCAAGCGCCGCGGCAAGCAGGCGTTCAACTCGCAGGACGTGGAGCGCTATGTCGGCGGCGGTCTGAACCAGCATATCGAGAGCGCGCGCGTTAACCTGACCCGCCCGCAGGTTACGGTAAACCTGGAGATCGAAGACGACAAGCTGATGCTGGTCAAACGCCGCCTCGAAGGCATCGGCGGTTACCCGGTCGGCACCCAGGAAGACGTAATGTCGCTGATTTCCGGCGGTTTCGACTCGGGCGTGTCCAGCTACATGCTGATGCGTCGCGGCTGTCGCGTGCACTTTTGCTTCTTCAACCTGGGCGGCGCCGCGCACGAGATCGGCGTGAAGCAGGTGGCGCACTACCTGTGGAATCGCTTCGCCAGCTCGCACAAGGTGCGCTTCGTCGCCATCGATTTCGAGCCGGTGGTGGGTGAGATCCTGGAGAAGATTGACGACGGCCAGATGGGCGTGGTGCTCAAACGCATGATGGTGCGCGCCGCTTCGCAAGTGGCCGAGCGCTACGGCGTGCAGGCGCTGGTGACCGGCGAAGCGTTGGGGCAGGTCTCCAGCCAGACGCTGACCAACCTGCGCTTGATCGACAACGCGTCCGATACCCTGATCCTGCGTCCGCTGATCTCGCACGATAAAGAGCACATCATCAAGCTGGCGCGCGAAATCGGCACCGAAGACTTCGCCAAAACCATGCCGGAATACTGCGGCGTGATTTCGAAGAGCCCGACGGTGAAAGCCATCAAGGCCAAGATCGAAGAGGAAGAGAGCCACTTCGATTTCAGCATTCTCGACCGGGTGGTGAGCGAAGCGAAGAACGTCGATATCCGCTCCATCGCCGAGCAGGCTCAGGAGCAGGTGACCGAGGTGGAAACCGTCGCGGCCTTCGGTGCCGACGAGGTGATCCTGGATATCCGCTCCAACGACGAGCAGGAAGAGAAGCCGCTGCAGTTGGAACAGGTTGAAGTGAAAGCGCTGCCGTTCTACAAGCTGAGCACCCAGTTCGGCGATCTGGATCAGAGCAAAACCTACCTGCTGTACTGCGAGCGCGGCGTGATGAGCCGCCTGCAGGCGCTGTACCTGCTGGAGCAAGGCTTCAGCAACGTGAAGGTTTATCGTCCGTAATTTATCCGCCGGCGTCGCCAGACGCCGGCCGTTTTCTTTCAAAGCGCATTTTCCCGCCAAATAACCCTGCTTATTACGCCGTTTTTAAATAATACACTTAACTTGGTTTTTGTTTTTATTAAAATAACTTTGGTCAATATATTAAATATCTATTGATTTTTTTATTTGATGGTATGGATATTATTGTTATCGAACGCTGGCAGCCCTGTCGGCGTTTATCTGCAGATTCCCTATTGAAATTGTGTTTTGGCATTTGATTGCGCATATTTTTTCTCTTACCGTGCAAATTATATTTTTGCTGAGCATAGGCCATTCGTATTTTATGGTTATCAGGGTAATGCACATTGCAAAGGAGGATATCCCTATGGCCATTAATGTTTTTCGCCATTAGTCTGAACGTCAGTTAATGGTTGGCAGGGATGGACAACGTTATTTAAGGAGAGCGATTAATGAAAATGAATAAGACGACATTGCTGTTGTCGGCAGCGGCGTTGCTGTTGCCCAGCGCGCCGCTGTTGGCGCAAATAGCACCTCAGGCGGGGGGCGCATCGGTTGACCATATCAATCAGGTGCCGGTGGTGAATATCAATCGTGCGGGTGCGGACGGTGTCTCGCATAACGTTTACACGCAGTTCGACGTTGGCGCTCAGGGCGCTATTTTAAATAACAGCCTTGCGGGCGCGAATACGTCATTGGCCGGAACCGTTGCGGGGAACGCTCAGTTAGAAGGCCGTGCAGCTAAGGTAATTCTGAATGAAGTGAATTCGGCAAATAAAAGTATTTTGAAGGGGATGGTAGAAGTCGCCGGGCAACGTGCCGATGTTGTCATTGCCAATAAATCCGGTATTACCTGCAACGGTTGCGGTTTTATTAATGCCCGCAACGGCGTATTAACTACCGCCGATTTGCAGTTCAAGGACGGCGCTTTTAACGGCTTCCACGTTAATCAAGGCAATATTCGAGTCGAGGGGGAGGGCTTGACGAAGGGCGATGTCGATTATACGGCTGTTATTGCGCGCACGGCGGAAATCAGCGCGGCGGTTCATGCGGACGCCCTGTTAGTCTCGGCGGGGAAAAAAACGGTTTCGGCAGATCTATCCCGCTTCAATAGCGTTGAAGCGTCTAAAGATAAGCCTGAAGTATTGATCGACGTCGCCGAGTTGGGGGGAATGTATGCCAACAAGATTAGGCTGGTCGCCAATGAAAACGGCGTAGGCGTCAATAGCGGCAATGCCAATGGGGCGGGCTCCAACGCCGGCGCCTCGTTGAACAATGTCAGCATCGTCAGTATCCAAACCGACGCGGGAAGTGATGAACGCGTGCAAATCGGCAACGGCGCTCAAAACGTATCCCGCGCTTCCGTCGGTATCGCCAACCGCGGTCAGATTCAGGCGAAAAACGGTGGCGCCGACATCAGTACCGACTCGCTGGTCAATCAAGGAAATATCGCTTCACAGGGGCAATTGAACATCAGCGCTACCCGGCTGCAAAATGAAAAGAACGTGAGTGCGCGTTCGGCCTCCCTGACGGCAACGCAGCTGGACAATATCGGCCGCATCGAGGGCGGGGCAATACGGCTGAATGCGACCCAACTGAACAATCGCGGCAGCGTCAAAACGCAAAACGGCGCGCTGACACTGCGGGCGACCCGCGTCGACAATACCGGCGGCATTCAATCCGCGCAGGCTTTGCAACTCAACGCCACCAGCTTGTTCAACGCCGGCAATGGCGTGATCGAAGCCCAAAACGGCGCGGCGATCCAGGGAACGTCCATCACCAACCGCGGGAGCATCGTTTCTCGCGCCTCTTCCATCAGCTTGTCGGACACCAGTTTCAGCAACTACGGCAGGATTGAAGCCTATGGCGATATCAGCCATCGCGGCGTCTCTTTCAACAACTCAGGCACGATGCGCTCCACGTCCGGCGCGGTCACCAACAACGGCCGCGACATCAACAAGCCCGCGAATAGCTGGGGTTGGGGATACGGCGGTTTCGGCTGGCCTTACGGTTGGTCTTATTGGATGTGACAAACGTTTCCCCCACCCAAGGGTGGGGGAATGGATGAGAGAGCATGAAAAGGGAATGTCTTATTCTTTGTCTGGGCGTGCTGTTCAGCTGTTGCAGCCGCGCTGAAGCCACGCCGGCGCCGGCCAAACAACGCGTTAGCCAGGAAAGCCTCATCGGCGATACGCAACGCAAGCTGTTACCGTCCACCCCTCCTGTTTTGTCGCCGCAGCCGGAGCAAAACGCGCAAGCGGACATATTTATCAGCGAATCTCCGTGTTGGATGATCGATAAAGTCGAAACGGCGACGGCGCCGCTACGCCTCACGGCTTTCAAACAGTTGGCGCATACGGCCCGTGGCCGCTGTATGGGGGAGAAAGGGTTGGCGAGGTTGCGCAAAAAGCTGCAAAACGCGCTGATAGCGCAAGGCTATATCACTTCGCGGGTGCAGCTCGACGTTCAAGAGGTACCGGCAGGGATACTGAAGGTTCGTGTGCATTATGGCCGCATCGGTCAGCTGAAAATGCAGGCGGGCAGCAGCGCCTATTTCCGCCCCGATGCGCTTTTTCCCATTGCGGCCGGCGATGTGCTGAATTTGCGTAGTATCGAGCAAGGGCTGGAGAACATGGGGGGGATACCGGGCGTCATCAGCGATATCCGCATTGCTCCGGGCGAACGAGCTGGCGAAAGCGATATCGAGATCCTGCGCCAACAGGATAAATATTGGCGTTTTACCGCCTGGGCGGATGATGCCGGCGTTCGTTCTACGGGGCGTTATCAGACCGGCGGCGCGCTGTATCTCGATAATCTGACCGCATTGGGCGACGTTTTTTACCTGTCGATGGCGCGCAGCATTCTGGCGCCGCCGGGCAAAGGCAATGAAAGCCGCGCCCTGTACTATAGCTTGCCTTGGGGATACTGGCGCTTCAGCGCGTTGGGCGGAGACAGCCGCTATCACCAGACTTTTGCCGGCAACTTCACCGATTATCGCTATAACGGCCGTTCGCAGTATTGGGGGCTGCAGGCTGACTATACGTTGGCGCGCGGGATGAATGAGAAAACGTCGTTGAATGCGCAACTGCTGCAACGTCATTACCGCTATTACCTCAATGACACGGAGATTGCCTTGCAGAGCGCACGGCTAACCAGCCTGAAGCTGGGCGTCAGCCATCTTTATTATGGCGCCCGTGCGCAAATCGCGCTGACCGCCGACGCCCTTGCCGGCGTCGGGAAGGGGAGTTCACATGCCGAACAGCAGCTGCGAGCGGGCGGCAGTATGCTGAAACCCTTCAATGCATTTGGTCATCGTCTGCGTTATCTCGGGGAGTTATCGGGGCAATGGGCAAGCGCCGCACAGCCGATCCAGGATAAGTCGTTTATCGGCGATCGTTCTACGGTGCGCGGGTTTAGCGGCGACAGCAAATTGATCGGCAGCAGCGGAGGGTATCTGCGCAATACGCTGACGTTGGAACGTGACATGCTGCAACCCTATATTGGATTCGACTACGGGCAGTTGGCCCAACAACAGGGGGAAGGCGGCCAGTTGGCGGGGAGCGTCATTGGCCTGAAGGTGAATCAGGGGCGTTTTGCTGCGGACATTTTCGCCGGCACGCCGGTGATCAAACCCGGCGCGCTGCCGAGTGAGCGTCTGGTTTTGGGCTTCTCCAGCCAGCTCAGTTTTTGACGCGATACGGGGCGCGGATCTGCGCCCCGTGTTTACGATCGCTGATTCAGTTTTCTTCACTGTCGCGATAATCGTACATCCCGGGGATCAGCACCAGCTGCGCGGCGATCTCCGCCGCCTTGGCCTTGCCGAGCAGCAGGTCTATCAGCTTCAGTGCGAACTCCATCGCGGTGCCCGGCCCCTGGCTGGTGAGCAGGTTGACGCGTGCGTCGTACACCACGCGGCGCTCCATCCATTTATCCGCCGGGATCTGGTCTTTCAGGCTCGGGAAGCCGGTCATGTTGCCGACCGGGAACAGATCGTGGTGCTGCAGCACCAGCGCCGGTGCCGCGCAGATGGCGGCGACGATGTTGCCCTGCAGATGCATCTGCCGCACCTTTTCCACCAGCAGCGGGCTGTCGCGGAAGCATTCTGCGCCTTTCAGGCCGCCGGGCAGCACGATGGCGTCGAACGGCTCATCGACGATCGCCACCAGCGGCGCGTCGGCCAGCAGCTTGACGCCGCGCGAACAGACGATAGTCAGCTCGCCGTCGCCGGCAACGCTGGCGGTAGTGACTTTTACGCCCGCCCGCACCAGCAGATCGAGGGTGGTGACGGCTTCGATTTCTTCGCTACCAGGTGCCAGGCAGACCAGCGCCGATACGCTCATATTCATTTTCCTTTCGTTTAATCAGTTCAAACAGCCGCGCATTCTCCGGCAGCGTGAGGCCGTGGCTGCGCGCGCGGCGCAGCAGGTAACCGGTGATGTAGTCGATCTCGGTGTGCCGCTGGCTGCGGATATCCTGCAGCATCGACGAAACGTTGTCGGCGGTGCTGTGGATCACATCCATCACGTATTGCATCAGACCTTCGCAGGAGGTGTGGTAGCCCTCCATCGCCATCACGCTGGCGACTTCACGGCACAGCGTTTCGATCTGCTCCGGGTAGCGCTGCAGATCGCCGTTGCGGCAGCCGTACAGCGCCGTCAGCGGGTTGATCACGCAGTTGACCGCCAGCTTGCGCCAGTTGGCCGAGGCGATGTTGTTGTGCCAGGCGACGTCGGGCAGCGCCTGATGCAGCACTTCCGCCAGGTGGCTGAGGTGTTGGGCGGCCGGCGAGGTGGGGCCAATGTGGGTGATGCCGGTGGCGACGTGAATAATGGTGCTGCCTTCGTGGCGCGCGGCGTGGGTGGTGGTGCCCTGCAGGATCGGCTGGCCGTTCGGCGGCAGCTCCTCCTGGGTGCCCATGCCGTTGTGCAGCAGCAAAATGGCGCACTGGGGGTTCAGCTTCGGCAGCAGCGCGCTGACCGCGCTGGACACCTGCCAGGCTTTCAGCGTCACCAGCAGCAGCTCGCTCTGCGCGAGGTGCTCCGGATCGTTGGTGGGCAAATTGCGATTGAACGAGACGCCTTCCGGCTCTATCACGTTCACGGCGCAAAAAGGCTGAGGCACTCTTAGCCATCCCTGCACATCGTGGCCCTGTTGATACAGCCGGGAGAGCCACAGTTGTCCGAGCGCGCCGCAACCAAGAATGGTTATTTTCATTCAGTCTCCTTGGAAACACGGGAATACCGCTCAATTACCGTGAATTAACTATAGGCTTTATGGCAGCCCGAAGCGCTATCCCTGCGTGCGTTCAGCAGATTTTGTCTGAGGCGGCAAAGCGGTTATCATGCTCGGCATCAAAATCGCCTAAGCTATTAGGCACTCATTCAGGAGGAAGAAGTATGCCATCTTTCGACATCGTTTCCGAAATTGATATGCAGGAAGTGCGTAACGCCGTTGAGAACGCCACCCGCGATCTCGGCACCCGCTGGGATTTTCGCAACGTGCCGGCCAGCTTTGAGCTAAACGAGAAAAACCAAAGCATCAAGGTTGCCACCGAGTCTGATTTCCAGGTGCAGCAGCTGCTCGACATTCTGCGCGAAAAGCTGAGCAAGCGCAGCATCGACGGCGCCGCGCTGGAGATCCCGGAAGAGTTTACCCACAGCGGTAAAACCTACAGCGTGGAAGCCAAGCTGAAGCAGGGGATTGAAACCTCTGTGGCGAAGAAAATCGTCAAGCTGATCAAAGACAGCAAGCTGAAGGTGCAGGCGCAGATCCAGGGCGAAGAAGTGCGGGTGACCGGCAAGTCACGCGACGATTTGCAGAGCGTGATGGCGCTGGTGCGCGGCGGCGATCTGGGGCAGCCGTTCCAGTTCAAGAACTTCCGCGATTAATCTCTACAGGGCCGGCATTGCCGGCTCTGATGCTTTATAGCGAATTGACCAGCGCTTCCAGCTGACCGCGATTGGTCTGCTTGGTATCCACCTTGACGTAGGCGCTGCGCTCTTCCGGCACCACGATCGCTTCGGCCACGCCGGGCTGCGCCTTCAGGCGGCTTTCCAGCGCCGAATCCTTCACCGCCAGTTCCGACAGCGTAATGCGCAGACTGCTGACATACGGCGGCTCTTTCATGGTGCTGCTGACCAGGAACCAGACCGCGGCCAACACGGCGCCGGCGATAAACACCAGCCCTGCGCCCTGCAACCCGTATAGCCAGCCGCCGAGGCTGCCGCCGATCGCCACGCCGATAAATTGGCTGGTGGAGTAGACCCCCATCGCGGTGCCCTTGTAGCCGGCCGGCGATTCTTTGCTGATCAGCGAAGGCAGAATGGCTTCCATCACGTTGAAGGCTATGAAGAACAGCTGCACGCCGGCGATGATGCCCCACAGGCGCGCGCCGGAGAGCCACAGCAACACTTCGGCGCAGAACAGCACCGCCACACAGCCCATAAACACCTGTTTCATGCGGCGATATTTTTCGGCATAGATGATGAAAGGCACCACGGCGGCGAACGACACCAGCATGGTGACCAGGTAGACGATCCAGTGCTCGCTGGCCGCCAGCCCGGCTTTTTCCATCGCCAGCGGCAGCGCCACGAAGCTCGACATCAGCAGGATATGCAAGCACATGATGCCGAAGTTGAGCTTCAGCAGGCGCGAGTTGCTTAGCACCTTGCGGAAGCTGCCGCGCACGATGCTGGACTCGCGGTTCAGCAGGTGAGTGTCGGCGGAAGGCACCACCGCCAGGGTGATGACAATGCCGGCCAGCGCCAGTACGGCGATCATCCAGAACAGCGCATGCAGGCCTAAGGCGTGGGTGATTATAGGGCCCAATACCATGGCGATGGCGAAGGTGATGCCGAAGCTGACGCCGATAAACGCCATCGCCTTGGTGCGGTTCTGCTCGCGGGTCAGATCGGAGAGCAGCGCCATTACCGCGGCGGCGATGGCGCCGGAGCCTTGTAGCGCGCGGCCGAGGATCACGCCCCAGATCGAGTCGGTAGCGGCGGCGATCACGCTGCCGAGGGCAAAGATCAGCAGGCCGCCGACGATCAGCGGCTTGCGGCCGATGCGATCGGACACCAGGCCGAACGGGATTTGAAACACCGCCTGCGCCAGGCCGTAGATGCCGATGGCGATGCCGATCAGCGCTTCGCTGGCGCCGTTGAGCGCCATGCCGTAAGTGGTCAGCACCGGCAGTACCATAAACATGCCGAGCATGCGCAGGGAGAATACGGTGCCTAATCCCCAGGTGGCGCGGCGCTCCTGCGGGGTCATTGAATTATCGTTCACATCAAACCTCGGTAAAAACCATGCCATCAGACGTTGAGACAGCGCCTGATGGCATGATTTCTGTAAAGCTGCGTCATTTTAGTGTGCAGGGCAGGGGGGGTAAATCGAATGTTGTTTAACAGATATTACAGTTCGGCCGCTTTTCGGCGTGACAAATAAAATGGGCCGCAAAAGCGGCCCATTTACGGATGATTTGGCTTACCAAACGTAGGTCACCAGCGCTTCAGGCGCCGCCGTGGCGCTGAAGTCGATCGACATCATCACGCTCAGCGAGGTGATGGCGACGATGGAGAACACGAACAGTTTACGCGCCCAGACGCTGTCGTTTTCGGTTTTGTAACCGCGTAGCGCCATGCCCAGCCACCATACGCTCACCGCCGCAGCGACGATCAGGTATTTGTAGCCGGCGTAGCCCACCAGGGTCAGCATCAGCGTGGCGATCATAAATGCCAGGATGTAGACCGTGATGTGGTTCTTGGCGACGGAAATGCCTTTCACCACCGGCAGCACCGGAATGTTGGCCGCCTGGTAATCTTTAAAGCGGAAGATAGCGATCGCATAAGAATGCGGCATCTGCCACAGGCTAAAGATAGCCAGCAGGATCAACGCCCCGGCGTCGAACTCGTTGGTTACCGCGCAGTAGCCGATAACCGGCGGCGCGGCGCCCGACAGGCTGCCGATCAGCGTGCCGTAGACCGAGTGGCGCTTCATGTACAGGCTGTAAACGCCGACATAAACCACGAAGCCCATCACCGCCAGCCACATGGCCAGCGGGTTGGCCGCGATATACAGCAACGCGAAGCCCACAATACCCAGAACGGTCGCATAAACCAGGGTGACACTCGGCGCGATCAGGCCTTTTACCAGCACCCGATTCTTCGTTCTCTCCATTTTCTTGTCGATGTCGCGGTCGATGTAGTTGTTAAACACACAGCCCGACGCGACCACCAACGAGACACCCACCAGGGTGGCGAGAAACAGGGGATAGTCGATGCTCCCTTTGGAAGCGAGCAGGAATCCCCCAACGACAGAAATTAAATTGCCGAAAATAATTCCTGGTTTAGTGACTTGCAGGTATTGCTTAATCATCACGTGCAGCTCAGCTCTTAATCGACCATCATATTGATGTTGAGGTTGTACATAATCCAGAGTGAACCTACAACAACGATACCGATGATCATAGCGGTGAACAGCAATGCCACCAGGTTCCAGCGCTCTTCCGATGAGGTGTTCATGTGCAGGAAGTAAACCAGGTGAACAATCACCTGGATAACCGCCATGCCGACAACAACCGCCAGGATGGTGGAATGAGAGGCAGTGCCGTTCATTACCATCGCAAATGGAATTACCGTCAGGATGATCGACAGAATAAAGCCGATCAGGTATGACTTCACGCTGCCGTGGCTTGCGCCGCCGTGAGAGGTTTCATGGGATGAATGGCTCATTACATAACCCCCAGCAGGTAGACAACGGTAAATACGCAGATCCAGACCACGTCCAGGAAGTGCCAGAACAGGCTCAGGCACATCAGGCGGGTTTTGTTGGTCGCGGTCAGGCCGAACTTGCTCACCTGAATCATCAGCACGATGATCCAAATCAGGCCGGAAGTTACGTGCAGACCGTGGGTGCCGACCAGCGCGAAGAAGCTGGACAGGAACGCGCTGCGATCCGGACCGAAGCCTTCGGCGATCAGATGATGGAATTCATAGATTTCCATCGCCACGAAGCCCAGACCAAACAGGAAGGTCAGGAACAGCCAGGTGTTTACACCGCCAACTTTACCCTTGTTCATGGCGATCATCGCCATGCCGTAGGTGATGGAGCTGAACAACAGCAGGAAAGTTTCGACCAGGACAAACTTCAGGTCGAAGATGTCTTTACCTGAGGGACCGCCAGCGGTCCCGTTCACCAGGACTGCATAAGTCGCGAACAAGCTCGCAAACAAAATACAGTCGCTCATCAGGTAGATCCAGAATCCGAAGACTTTGGTCTCTCCCGCGTCGTGGTGCCCATGCTCTGCATGGGCTGCGTTATGATTGGTCAGAGTTTCAGTTGACATGGTTCACGCCTGCTTTACGGATTTGTTCGTAGTGTTGGTTCTCAATGCGCTCGATTTCATCAACCTGCACATAGTAGTCAACATCGTGATCGAAGCTCTTGCCGATCCAGACAACGATCATACCGATGAAGCCGGCCAGAGCCATCCACCAGATTTCCCAAATCATTGCGAAACCGAATACCAGGCTGAAGAAGGCGATGATCACGCCGGCGCCGGTGTTCTTAGGCATATGAATCGGTTCGTATTTAGCCGGTTTCTTATACGCTTCGCCTTTTTCTTTCATGTCCCAGAATTCATCACGGTCATGAATCTGTGGCACTACGGCAAAGTTATAGAACGGCGGTGGAGACGAGGTTGACCACTCCAGAGTACGAGCACCCCATGGGTCACCGGTCAGATCGCGGTTCTGTTCGCGGTCACGGATACTGACGAAGATCTGGATCAGCTGGCACAGGATGCCGCAGGCGATCAGCGCCGCACCGCCGGCTGCAACCAGCAGCAGAGGGTGGAACTCAGGGTTGATGTTCTGGCTGATACGACGGGTCATGCCCATAAAGCCCAATGCGTACAGCGGCATGAAGGCGGTGAAGAAGCCGATGATCCAGAACCAGAACGCGCGGATGCCCCATTTTTCGTTCAGCGTGAAGCCGAAGGATTTCGGGAACCAGTAGGTCAGGCCCGCGAAGCAACCGAACACCACGCCGCCGATGATGACGTTGTGGAAGTGAGCGATCAGGAACAGGCTGTTGTGCAGCACGAAGTTCGCGCCCGGCACCGCCAGCAGAACGCCGGTCATACCACCTACGGAGAAGGTGATGATGAAGCCAACGGTCCACAGCATCGCGGAGTTGAGCTTGATACGGCCCTGATACATGGTGAACAGCCAGTTGAAGATTTTCACCCCGGTCGGGATGGAAATGATCATGGTGGCGATACCGAAGAAGGCGTTAACGTTCGCGCCGGACCCCATGGTAAAGAAGTGGTGCAGCCAGACGATGAACGACAGAACGGTGATCGCGATGGTTGCCCATACCAGTGAGGTATAGCCGAACAGGCGTTTTCTGGAGAAGGTCGCGGTGACTTCGGAGAACACGCCGAACACCGGCAGAACCAGGATATACACCTCTGGGTGACCCCAGGCCCAAATCAGGTTGATGTACATCATCATGTTGCCGCCCATATCATTGGTGAAGAAATGGGTGCCCAGATAGCGATCCAGGGTCAGCAGCGCGATGGTGACGGTCAGAATTGGGAAAGAAACGATGATCAGGACGTTGGTACACAGCGCCGCCCAGGTGAACACCGGCATCTTCATCATAGGCATGCCTGGGGCACGCATCTTCAGAATGGTGGCGAAGAAGTTCACGCCGGTCAGCAGGGTACCCAGACCGGAAATCTGCAGACTCCAGATCCAGTAATCGACCCCGACGCCAGGACTGTACTCTTTACCCGACAGCGGCGGATACGCCAGCCAACCGGTCTGAGCGAACTCACCGACCCCCAGGGAGATGTTGATCAGCACAACGCCCACCACGAAGAACCAGAAGCTCAGGGAGTTCAGGAACGGGAAGGCGACGTCGCGCGCACCGATTTGCAGTGGCACCACGACGTTCATCAGGCCGACCACGAAAGGCATCGCCATGAAGAAGATCATGATGACGCCGTGCGCGGTGAAGATCTGGTCGTAGTGGTGCGGCGGCAGGAACCCGGCTTCGCCGGCGGACGCCAACGCCTGCTGGCTACGCATCATGATGGCGTCGGCGAAACCGCGCAGCAGCATGACCATCGCCACGATGATGTACATGATACCAATTTTTTTATGGTCGACCGAAGTCAGCCATTCGCTCCACAACCACTTCCATTTGCCGAAATATGTCAGCAGCGCCAGCACTGCCAGGCCCCCGACAATAATTGCGGCTACGGTGACCATGATGATCGGTTCGTGGTACGGAACCGCATCAAGTGTTAATTTTCCCAACATCAGTTATTCCTCGGCTCCGGCGTGAGCAGCATGTTCACCCATGTCCATACCTTGGCTCATGTCCATGCCTTCGTGCGCGCCAGCGCCTTTGTGCATATCCATGTCGCCCATGAATTTGGCAATTGTTTCTTTGAACAAATTCGGTTTGACAGCGGCAAAGTACTCAACCGGGTTGTTTTCACTCGGCTCTGCCAGTTTGTTAAAGTCGTCGGTGGTGTTCAGGTTTTTAGACGATGCCTTCACCTTGGCCACCCACTGATCGAAGTCGCCTTCGGTCGGGGTAACGATCGCGGTGAATTTCATGCCGGAGAAGCCTGCGCCGCTGTAGCTGCTGGAGATGCCTTTGTAGGCACCGGCTTCGTTGCCGATCAGGTGCAGTTTGGTCTGCATGCCGGCCATCGCATAAATCTGTCCACCCAACTGCGGGATAAAGAACGAGTTCATTACCGAGTTAGAGGTGATCTTGAATTCGACTGGAACATCTTTCGGGAAAGCCAGCTCATTAACGGTCGCAATGCCTTGTTCCGGGTAGATGAACAGCCATTTCCAGTCGAGCGACACCACTTCGATCGTCATCGGCTTCTTGTCGGTGACAATCGGCTTGAACGGGTCGAGTTCGTGGGTGGTCTTCCAGGTAATGGTGCCAAGGATGGCGATGATAATGATAGGAATGGTCCAGACGACCGCTTCGATCTTGTTGGAGTGGGCCCAGTTCGGACTGTACTTGGCGTCTTTGTTGGAAGCGCGATACTTCCAGGCAAAGGCGAACGCCATGAAGATAACTGGCACCACCACGATCAACATCAACGCGATTGCAGTGATAATCAGTGTCCGTTGCTCAACACCAATTGCTCCTTTGGGATTCATCAAAACCATATCGCAACCACTGAGCAATACAGTGGCTGCGATTAATGACAGCATCCCAATACTTTTATTGTATTTCTTAAGTCTCATCTAACGACCTCAATAACAAAGGCTCAATTGTCGTTTCATGTGTGCGGGCATTTTACGGGAAGGTTGCAGTACTGTAAACATGCTTAAGGGAGTGTCAGCGGCTTGTTGACACTTTCTGTTAAGGGGGTCACAGATGTAACCCTGCGTGACAATTTACTAATGACAACAACGCGTTGGCACGCTGAATCGTGACGAGCAGCCCGTATGTTAAGGAAAACTAAAGGTATGATGAATTTGGCGAAGAAATGCGCGGCAGGGAAATACGAAGAAAAGGTTTATTTAATGTAAAATAATTGTGTCTTAAAGGTGAATTTAATTTTATTTCCGAGCGCGGCAGTCGGATAAAAAAATAATTTTCGCGCCGATTATCTTTTTTATAGCGAAATAAATATACCTCCGGATCGCTTTTTTTTCGGCCGGCGAAATCGCCGGCCGGTCAGATTATGCCAAACGGGTGCGGCGAAGGGCGAGGTAATCCAGCGTGCTGCCCATCGCGACGCCGAGCAGGCTCAGCGCGGCGCCGACTTGCAGCAGCCGATCGGCCAGCAGCGGTGCCTGCGTCCAGTCCAGCGCATTGGCGATCAGCAACAGCAACCACAGGCCTAACAGCGAACAGCCTAGCGTCAGCAGGCGCAGCGCCCAACGGTAAGATTCTGAAAACTCGGTGCGCGGCATGAAGTCGCCATGCTGCTGGGTGTGCTCCAGCGTCTGACGGCAGATGCCGAGCAGCAGCAAGCCGGGCAGGGCGGCGGCGATAGAGAACAGGTAGAACAACGGCCAGCCGTGGGCTTCGACGAACCAGCCGGCGATCGGGCCGACATAGACGCGCCCCACGGCGGACAGCGCCGACAGCAGCGCGAACTGGGTGGCGGAGAACGAACGGTTGCACAGCGTCATCAGCAGCGCCACGAAGGCCGCGGTGCCCATGCCGCCACACAGGTTTTCAAGGAAAATGGCGCTGCCCATGGTGAGCAGGCTCTTGTCGGTCACCGCCAGGATCCAATACCCGAGGTTGGAGACCGCCTGCAGGACGCCGAACAGCATCAGCGCGCGGAACAGGCTGAGACGCTGCATCAGCACACCGCCGAACAGGGCGCCGACGATGGTGGCGAACAGGCCGAGGGTTTTGTTGACCAGCCCGACTTCACCGGCGTCGAACCCCACACCGCGGATCAGGAAGGTGGTGCTCAGGCTGCCGGCGAAGGCGTCGCCCATTTTGTACATCACGATCAGCAGCAGGATCAGCCAGGCGTTGTTGCGGCCGAAGAAATCGCGCAGCGGCGCGACGACCGCCTGTTCCATGGTGCGCGGCGCCGGGATGCTTTCGTCCGGCTCCGGCGCCAGCAGCGTGGCGGCCACGCCGATCAGCATCAATCCGGCCATCAGCCAGTAGGTGGCTTGCCAGCCGAAATAGCGATCCGCCAGCCACAGCGCCAGGCCGCCGGAAACCAACATCGCCAGCCGGTAACCCAGCACCGAGATCGCCGCGCCCGCCCCGCGCTCTTCGGCTTTCAGCAGATCGGTCTTGTAGGCGTCGAACACGATATCTTGCGAGGCGGAGCAGAACGCCACCAGCACCGCCAACGCCGCCAGCCACCACAGGTGCTGCGCGGGCTGCATAAAGCCCATCGCCACGATCGCCGCCACCAGCAGCAGCTGGCTGACCAGCAGCCAACCGCGCCGCCGCCCGAGGAACGGCGGGGTATAGCGGTCCATGAACGGCGACCAGAGGAATTTGAAGACGTAGGCCTGGCCCACCAGCGAGAAGATGCCGATGGTTTTCAGATCGATATTTTCGACGGTCATCCAGGCTTGCAGCGTGCCGGAGGTCAATGCCAGCGGCAGACCCGACGCGAAGCCCAGCAGCAGCAGAATGGCGGAGTTACGCTGGGTGAAAATGTTCAGATAGTGTTTCGACATGAGTTCCCTGTCTGCGCCGCCCGATCCGCCGGGCGGCACAAGGCGCGGAGATTAACGCGCGTTTTGCTTGATGAAATCGTTGACGCTGGTGTCCTGGGCCATATCGGCGATCACGTCGCCCAGGACGGAGTTGACGGCGTCGGTGATCTTCTCGTTGGTGGCAGTGAAGGCGCCCTGCACGTTATAGGTCGAGCGGTAATTCTTCACCTGCTTGTTGCCGTTCTTCGCCTGGGCGATGATCGAGATGTCGGCTTTGGTGGTGATGTTGTAGCGCAGGTTGCCTTCGGAGACGTCCGCGTACAGATTATTGACGACGATTTGCAGCGCCACCGGGCCGTCGGCGCCGATCATGTAGCCGCGTGCGCCCATCTGTTTCTCCAGCACTTCCTGCAGCAGGAAACGCAGATCGCGCGATGGCGTCAGCGTGACCAGCTGGCCGTCGCGGTTCACTTTGGCCAGCGCCTGATCGGTGCGCTGATCCGCGCCGTTGATGCTGACGGTGATGCCCTGCAGGGTAGGATCCTGCTGCGGCAGAACGATTTTCGGCGTGACGTTCAAGGTGTTGCTGCTGGTCGCGCAGCCGGCCAGCAGCAGGGCGGCCAGCAAAGGAAGACAAAGTTTCTTTAACATGTTTTCTGTCTCATTCTCGATGGATTTAGCAATAATCAGAGCGGGATAGCCGACAACAAATTGCCGACATCATAGCATCGCCGCCGTGCGGTGGAAGCTCGGAAGGCGCCTGAGTGACAAATTTTTACCTGCCGTTGATAAAAACACGCTTTTTTGGCCCGCTCAATCGGATAATCCCCCAAGCGGCGGGGATGACGCTCATCATTTGACCGCAGAAAAGAGAAATTTGTCCCGGCGATGGTCTAAACGGGGGGAAACCGGCTAATATTGAACTAGATGGGCACGGTCCTCTGCCGGTGTTGTAAGGAGATCCTATGATTCGCGAGCAAATAGAAGCAAAGTTAAGGGCGGCGTTTGAGCCCGCGTATCTGGAAGTCGTTGATGAAAGCTATCGTCATAACGTTCCGGCGGGTTCAGAAAGCCATTTCAAAGTGGTATTGGTCAGCGATCGCTTCGTCGGCGAACGTTTTTTGACGCGCCACCGCTCCATCTACGGCGTGCTGTCGGAGGAGCTGGCGGACGGCGTACACGCGCTGGCGCTGCACACCTACACGCTCAAAGAGTGGGAAGGGTTGCAGGATACCGTGCCGGCCTCGCCGCCGTGTCGCGGCGCCGGGACGCTGGCCTGAGGGGGAAATTTTCAGGTATCAGTGGAACTTTGCCCTTGAATTAGGGTATTACTACTGACGAATTTTAAAACGGCCTGCGGGCCGTTTCTGTTTTTGACGACGACACGGCCGATGCGCAATGTGACCAACGTTCGGGCTGTTTTGGCGGCCTTTTGGCGATCGAATCGGCAAAAGTGTGAGTTTTAGCGCGCCTGCGCCGCCTAGCTTTCCTCGACTCGCCATGCATGCGCCGCTATAATGTCGCGTCTTATTTTTCCGGAATGGTTTCGGGACGCTTCTGTCATCAGGGAACTCGGTTCTTATTTGTAGCCGTCCTGGTTCTTGGAACGGAGTTGACCGAGCACTGTGATTTTTTTGAGGTAACAAGATGCAAGTTTCAGTAGAAACCACTCAAGGCCTTGGGCGCCGTCTCTCTATTACTGTACCGGCTGATACTATCAAGCAGGCGGTGAAGAAAGAGCTGATCAACGCAGCGAAAAGCGTGCGTATCGACGGCTTCCGCAAAGGCAAAGTGCCGATGAACATCGTGGAACAGCGTTACGGCGCCTCTGTTCGTCAGGACGTGCTGGGCGAAGCGATGCAGCGCAGCTTCGTTGACGCGATCATCAAAGAAAAGATTAATCCGGCCGGCGCACCAAACTACGTGCCGGGCGAGTACAAAGAAGGTGAAGACTTCACTTTCGCCGTTGAATTCGAAGTGTATCCAGAAGTTGAGCTGAAAGGCCTGGAAAACATCGAAGTTGAAAAACCTGTGGTTGAAGTGAACGACGAAGACGTCGACGCGATGCTGGATACCCTGCGCAAGCAGCAGGCGACCTGGAAAGAAACCGATCGCGCAGCGGAAGCTGAAGATCGCGTGACCGTTGACTTCACCGGTTCTATCGACGGTGAAGAGTTCGAAGGCGGCAAAGCGTCCGACTTCGTACTGGCAATGGGCCAGGGCCGCATGATCCCAGGCTTCGAAGAAGGCCTGGTCGGTCACAAAGCGGGCGAAGAGTTCTCCATCGACGTGAACTTCCCGGAAGATTACCACGCGGAAAACCTGAAGGGCAAAGCGGCCAAATTCGCTATCGTGCTGAAGAAAGTTGAAGAGCGCGAGCTGCCGGAACTGACCGAAGAGTTCATCAAGCGTTTCGGCGTGGCGGACGGTTCCGTTGCCGGCCTGCGCACCGAAGTTCGCAAGAACATGGAGCGCGAGCTGAAAGGCGCCGTGCGTAACCGCATCAAGTCTCAGGCGATCGACGGTCTGGTGAGCGCGAACGAAATCGACGTGCCTGCTGCCCTGATCGACGGCGAAATCGACGTACTGCGTCGTCAGGCTGCACAGCGTTTCGGCGGCAACGAGAAGCAAGCGCTGGAACTGCCACGCGAGCTGTTCGAAGAGCAAGCGAAACGCCGCGTAGTGGTTGGCCTGCTGCTGGGCGAAGTGATCAGCACCAACGATCTGAAAGCTGACGAAGACCGCGTGAAGACGCTGATCGAAGAAATGGCTTCTGCCTACGAAGATCCAAGCGAAGTCATCGAGTTCTACAGCAAAAACAAAGAGCTGATGAACAACATGCGCAACGTGGCTCTGGAAGAGCAAGCGGTTGAAGCCCTGCTGGCAAAAGCGAAAGTGACTGAAAAAGCCACTACCTTCAGCGAGCTGATGAACCAGACCCAACAGGCGTAATGCCGGCGTGCCGGGCGCGATGAACGGCGCCCCCGGTTTCGCCTGGCGAACCAGCGCACGATGAAAAAGCCCGCAACCTTAGGTTGCGGGCTTTTCTTTTTGCCACGTTGCTGATTAATCTCAGGTTAAACGGGACAATATGCACTATATTTACCCTGTTGCCTGGGGAACTGGCTGGCATGATAACGGTCAGATTAACGGCATTGTTTTCGGCGCGCGGAGAAAATCGGCCTCTGGGCTTGAAATCGCGCCGGGATCCCCCAATCTGTAAAGAATAATTCTGGGGCTGTTTGCCAAAGTGCGCGGGATGAAATAACCGTCGGGTACGTGTGGCGCGGGTCGAATGCTTGAGCATAGTCATCATGGCCGTTCTCAAGTAGAATCGGCGTATTAGGGTGACACCCTGGCCGCCAAGGCAATTTCTATTAGGAGACGGTAATGTCATACAGTGGCGAACGAGATCAATTTGCACCGAACATGGCGCTGGTGCCGATGGTGGTAGAGCAGACTTCACGCGGGGAGCGTTCTTACGACATCTATTCCCGCCTGCTGAAAGAGCGCATCATTTTCCTGACCGGCCAGGTAGAAGATCACATGGCCAACCTGATCGTGGCGCAAATGCTGTTCCTCGAAGCGGAAAGCCCGGAAAAAGACATTTTCCTCTACATCAACTCGCCGGGTGGGGTGATCACTGCGGGCATGTCGATTTACGACACCATGAAGTTCATCAAGCCGGACGTCAGCACCATCTGTATGGGCCAGGCGTGCTCGATGGGCTCCTTCCTGCTGACCGCCGGCGCCAAAGGCAAACGTTTCTGCCTGCCGAACTCGCGAGTGATGATTCACCAGCCGCTGGGCGGCTACCAGGGCCAGGCGACGGACATCGAAATCCATGCGCGTGAAATCCTTAAGGTGAAAGCGCGCATGAACGAACTGATGGCCGAGCATACCGGCCAGCCGCTGGAGCAGATCGAGCGCGACACCGAGCGCGATCGCTTTATGACCGCGGAAGAAGCCGTGGAATACGGCCTGGTTGACGGCATTCTGACACACCGCAGCTAGAACCGCGCGGCGCCGATGGACTAT
Organism: Serratia sp. CY31944; assembly: GCF_052169175.1. Lineage (NCBI taxonomy): Bacteria > Pseudomonadati > Pseudomonadota > Gammaproteobacteria > Enterobacterales > Yersiniaceae > Serratia > Serratia sp. CY31944. The sequence goes on along the minus strand of NZ_JBJNLG010000006.1, from coordinate 151,142 downwards.
AGTAATCAGAGTGGGCAGGGGCTCGCTCTGTTGCGGCCCCTCGGCGTTCCCGATATGAGTTTGGGCGCACTGCCGCCGTGATTTTCCTGCGGGACAAGACTAAAGAAGAGGTTTGACTGATGACAGATAAGCGCAAAGACGGTTCAGGAAAGCTGCTGTACTGCTCTTTTTGCGGCAAAAGCCAGCATGAAGTGCGTAAGCTGATTGCCGGGCCGTCAGTGTATATCTGCGATGAATGTGTCGATCTGTGTAACGACATTATTCGCGAAGAGATTAAAGAAGTTGCCCCGCATCGTGAGCGCAGTGCGCTGCCGACGCCGCACGAGATCCGCCACCACCTGGATGACTACGTCATCGGCCAGGAGCAGGCGAAGAAAGTGCTGGCGGTTGCGGTGTACAACCACTACAAACGCCTGCGCAACGGCGATACCAGCAACGGTATCGAGTTGGGCAAGAGCAACATCTTGCTGATCGGCCCGACCGGCAGCGGCAAAACCCTGCTGGCGGAAACGCTGGCGCGCTTCCTGGACGTGCCGTTCACCATGGCCGACGCCACCACGCTGACCGAAGCCGGTTACGTGGGCGAGGACGTGGAAAATATTATCCAGAAGCTGTTGCAAAAATGTGACTATGACGTGCAGAAAGCGCAGCGCGGCATCGTTTATATCGATGAAATCGATAAGATTTCCCGCAAGTCCGACAACCCGTCGATCACGCGTGACGTCTCGGGTGAGGGCGTGCAGCAGGCGCTGCTGAAGCTGATTGAAGGCACCATCGCCGCGGTTCCGCCGCAGGGTGGGCGCAAGCATCCGCAACAGGAGTTCCTGCAGGTCGATACCTCCAAGATCCTGTTTATCTGCGGCGGCGCATTCGCCGGCCTGGATAAGGTGATCGGCCAGCGCGTCAACACCGGCTCCGGCATCGGCTTCGGCGCGACCGTCAAGGGCGAGTCCGAGAAGGCGACCGAAGGCGAACTGCTGCTGCAGGCCGAACCGGAAGATTTGATCAAGTTCGGCCTGATCCCTGAGTTCATCGGCCGTCTGCCGGTGGTGGCGACCCTGAGCGAGCTGAGCGAAGACGCGCTGATTCAGATCCTGAAAGAGCCGAAGAACGCCCTGACCAAGCAGTATCAGGCGCTGTTCAACCTGGAAGGCGTGGAGCTGGAGTTCCGCGACGAAGCGTTGAACGCCATCGCCAAGAAAGCCATGGCGCGCAAGACCGGCGCCCGCGGCCTGCGTTCCATCGTGGAAGGCGCGCTGCTCGACACCATGTACGATCTGCCGTCGATGGACAGCGTAGACAAAGTGGTGATCGACGAGTCGGTCATCGCCGGCCAATCCAAACCGCTGCTGATTTACGGCAAGCCGGAAGCTCAGGCGTCTGGCGAATAATTAGCCAGTCAAACCAGGGCGTTATCAGCAAAATGGGGGATTTTATCCCCCATTTCTTTTTCCTGCATTCTTGCCGTTGAATGTAAGAGATTCATCCCCATATACTCGTTAACCAGATTTTATGAAACGTTAGATGCTTGCGTCTCATGAGATTCCCCCTCAACCTGGCGGAAATTAAACTAAGAGAGAGCTCTATGAACCCTGAGCGTTCCGAACGCATTGAAATCCCCGTTCTGCCATTGCGCGACGTGGTGGTTTATCCGCACATGGTGATCCCGTTATTTGTTGGCCGGGAAAAATCGATTCGGTGCCTCGAAGCCGCAATGGATCACGATAAGAAGATCATGCTGGTGGCACAGAAAGAGGCCTCAACGGATGAACCTGGCATTAACGACTTGTTCTCGGTTGGCACCGTAGCGTCGATCCTGCAGATGCTGAAGCTGCCGGACGGCACGGTAAAAGTGCTGGTCGAGGGGCTGCAGCGCGCGCGCATCACCACGCTGTCCGACAGCGGTGAGCATTTCGCCGCGCAGGCGGAATACCTTGAGTCGCCGTCGATCGACGAGCGCGAGCAGGAAGTGCTGGTGCGCACCGCGATCAATCAGTTTGAAGGCTATATCAAGCTGAACAAAAAAATCCCGCCGGAGGTGCTGACTTCACTGAACAGCATCGACGACGCCGCGCGCCTGGCGGACACCATCGCCGCCCACATGCCGCTGAAACTCAGCGACAAGCAGTCGGTGCTTGAGATGTCCGACATCACCGAGCGCCTGGAATACCTGATGGCGATGATGGAATCGGAGATCGACCTGCTGCAGGTCGAGAAACGCATCCGCAACCGCGTCAAGAAGCAGATGGAGAAGAGCCAGCGCGAGTACTATCTGAATGAGCAGATGAAGGCGATTCAGAAAGAACTGGGCGAGATGGACGACGCGCCGGACGAGCACGAAGCGCTGAAGCGCAAGATCGATGCGGCGAAAATGCCGAAAGAGGCGCGCGAGAAAACCGAAGCGGAACTGCAAAAGCTGAAGATGATGTCGCCGATGTCGGCGGAAGCGACCGTGGTGCGCGGCTACATCGACTGGATGCTGCAGGTGCCGTGGAATGCGCGCAGCAAGGTGAAAAAAGACCTGAACAAGGCGCAGGAAGTGCTCGATACCGATCACTACGGCCTGGAGCGCGTCAAGGATCGCATTCTCGAGTACCTCGCGGTGCAGAGCCGCGTCAGCAAAATCAAGGGGCCGATCCTGTGTCTGGTGGGGCCGCCGGGCGTGGGTAAAACTTCGCTGGGGCAGTCGATCGCCAAAGCGACCGGCCGCCAGTACGTGCGCATGGCGCTGGGCGGCGTGCGTGACGAAGCGGAAATCCGCGGCCACCGTCGTACCTACATCGGTTCGATGCCGGGCAAACTGATCCAGAAGATGGCCAAGGTCGGGGTGAAGAACCCGCTGTTCCTGCTGGATGAGATCGACAAGATGTCTTCCGACATGCGCGGCGATCCGGCCTCCGCTCTGCTGGAGGTGCTGGATCCGGAACAGAACGTGGCGTTCAACGACCACTACCTGGAAGTGGATTACGATCTGTCCGACGTGATGTTCGTCGCCACCTCGAACTCGATGAACATTCCTGCGCCGCTGCTGGACCGTATGGAAGTGATCCGCCTGTCGGGTTACACCGAGGACGAGAAGCTCAACATCGCCAAGCAGCACCTGCTGCCGAAGCAGCTTGAGCGCAACGCGCTGAAAAAAGGCGAGCTGACGGTCGACGACAGCGCCATCATCGGCATCATTCGCTTCTACACCCGCGAAGCCGGGGTGCGCAGCCTGGAGCGTGAAATCTCCAAACTGTGCCGTAAAGCGGTGAAAACGCTGCTGATGGACAAGAAGCTCAAGCATCTCGAGATCAACGGCGACAACCTGAAGGATTACCTGGGCGTGCAGCGCGTCGATTACGGCCGTGCGGATACCGAAAACCGCGTGGGCGAAGTCACCGGGCTGGCGTGGACGGAAGTGGGTGGCGATCTGCTGACCATCGAAACCGCCTGCGTGCCGGGCAAAGGCAAGCTGACCTACACCGGTTCCCTGGGTGAAGTGATGCAGGAATCGATTCAGGCGGCGCTGACCGTGGTGCGCGCGCGCGCGGAGAAATTGGGTATCAACGCCGATTTCTACGAGAAACGCGACATCCACGTACACGTGCCGGAAGGGGCGACGCCGAAAGACGGCCCGAGCGCCGGTATCGCGATGTGCACCGCGCTGGTCTCCTGCCTGACCGGCAACCCGGTACGCGCCGATGTGGCGATGACCGGGGAGATCACGCTGCGCGGCCAGGTGTTGCCGATCGGCGGCCTGAAAGAGAAGCTGTTGGCGGCGCATCGTGGCGGCATCAAAACCGTGCTGATCCCTTACGAGAACAAGCGCGATCTGGAAGAGATTCCGGACAATGTTATCGCCGATCTGGAGATTCATCCGGTGCAGCGAATCGATGAAGTTTTGAACATTGCGTTGCAAAACCCGGCCTTCGGCGCACTGCCGGTAGCGGCAAAATAGTGACGAATCGCAAAAACCATTGATAAAACTTATACTGGCAAGCCATTTCGGACTTGCCAGTATTTTTTTGTACCGCTAAGTTAGATCTCTGTCGGCCCGCGTTTTGCCACGCAGTCGGTGGCTTGCCAAGGTTCGATGGGATTGATATAACAGCTGCGCTGTCGCAACCGTAGGGATTTTTCGGTGCGACGATAGAATTCTAGAGGGGATGATAGAGTGAATAAGTCACAACTGATCGACAAGATTGCCGCAGGTGCTGATATTTCCAAAGCGGCAGCGGGACGTGCTTTAGACGCAGTAATCGCTTCCGTTACCGACTCTCTGAAAGCAGGGGATGACGTGGCTCTGGTAGGTTTCGGTTCCTTCACCGTGCGTGAACGTTCGGCTCGTACCGGCCGCAACCCGCAGACCGGTAAAGAGATCAAAATCGCGGCAGCCAAAGTACCGGCCTTCCGTGCAGGGAAAGCGCTGAAAGACGCTGTAAACTGATTTAGCGTCTAACCGTTTAGCGTAACAGGGTTTTGTAATAAACAATCACCTGACGCAGCGGTGCTGGTAAGGTAAGATACAAGGCGCATCGGACTGATGCGCTTTTTTTATTTTTGTCGCAGGGAACGCGCCTGCACAAGGGTTGTTAATCCACATCACAGCGGAGTGTTGTCACACTATGATGGACAATTTACGCGCGGCTGCTAATCACGTCGTGCTCAAAATCATCCTGGCCCTGATCATCCTGTCATTCGTTCTGACCGGGGTGGGTAACTACCTGATCGGCGGCTCCGGCGATTATGCTGCGAAAGTAAATGGTCAGACGATCGAGCGCGCTCAGCTGGAACAGGCTTTCCAAAGCGAGCGTAGCCGCATGCAGCAGCAGCTGGGTGACCAGTTCTCCGCGCTGGCCGGCAACGAAGGCTATATGCAGCAGATGCGCCGTCAGGTGTTGTCCCAGTTGATCGACAACATGCTGCTCGACCAGTACGCCAAGAAGCTGGGCCTGGCGGTCAGCGACGATCAGATCAAGGACGCCATCCGCAAGGCGCCTTACTTCCAGACCAACGGCCAGTTCGATAACGCCAAATACCTCGACCTGATCGGCCGCATGGGCTACACCGCCGACAACTTCGCGCAGTCGATGCGCCAGCAGTTGGTCAATCAGCAGGTGATCCAGGCCTTCGGCGATTCCGGCTTCGTGCTGCCGTCCGAATCGCAAGCCATGGCGGCGTTGGTGCTGCAGGAGCGCGACGTGCGCCTGGCGACCATCGATTTGAAAGCGCTGCAGGCGAAACAGAGCGCCGGCGACGACGAACTGAAGGCGTATTACGATCAGAACAAGAACAGCTTCATCGCACCTGAGCAGGTGAAGGTGAGCTATATCCCGCTGGACGCTGCGTCCATGCAGGACAAGGTGAAAGTGAGTGAAGAAGACATCAGCGCTTACTACGACCAGCACAAGAGCAGCTACGGCCAGCCGGAGCGTAAAAACTACAGCGTGATCCAGCTGAAAACCGAGGCGGAAGCCAACGCGGCGCTGGACGAGCTGAAGAAGGGCGCCGATTTCGCCACGCTGGCGAAAGAGAAATCCACCGATATCATCTCACGCCGCACCGGCGGCGAGCTGGGTTGGCTGGAGCCGGAAACCACCGCCGACGAGCTGAAGCAGGCTAACCTGACCGAGAAAGGGCAGCTGTCCGGCGTGGTGAAGTCTTCCGTCGGCTACCTGATCGTGCGTTTGAACGATATCGAACCTGAGAAAGTGAAGCCGCTGAGCGAAGTGCATGACGCCATCGCCAAGCAGGTGCAGCAGGAGAAAGCGGTAGACGCGTATTACGCGCTGCAGCAAAAGGTGAGCGAAGCGGCGACCAGCGACAACGAATCTCTGGCCTCGGCTGAAGAAGCGGCCGGCGTGAAAGCGGCGCAAAGCGACTGGTTCACCCGTGACAACATTCCTGCCGCGCTGAACTTCAAGCCGGTCGTGCAGGCGATCTTCGACGGCTCGCTGATCGGCGAGAACGGCGCGCCGGGCAGCAACTCCGACGTGATCACCGTAGACGGCGACCGCGCCTTCGTGGTGCGCGTGAGCGGCCACAAGCCGGAAGGCATCGAACCGTTCGACCAGGTGAAAGACCGCGTGGCGGAACTGGTGAAGCGCAACAAGGCGCTGCAGGCAGCGAAGCTGCAGGGCGAGAAGCTGCTGGTTGAGCTGAAGCAGGGCAAGGGCGACGAGGCGATGAAAGCCGCCGGCCTGAGCTTTGGCGCCGTGCAGAAGATGGCGCGCGCGCCGGAAGACAGCCAGCTGGTAGAGAGCGTGTTCGCGCTGCCGCACCCGCAGGACGGTAAACCGGTATACGGCATGTCGCAGGATCGTCAGGACAACGTGGTGCTGATCGCGCTCGATGCGGTGAAGCCAGGCACGTTGCCGGAAGACGAAATGAAAACCTTCGTTGGCAAGATGGAAGAGGGCGCGACCGGCGTCTCCTTCGATTCGCTGCTGGCGAGTCTGCGTAAAGAAGCCGAGATCAAAATGGGCGCCGCTGAGCAACAGCCTCAGTAATCGCCGCATTTTTCTGCAACGCAGTGCAACAAACAAAGGCCGCTTTCGCGGCCTTTTCCACATCTGATATCCGCCGATTGCTGAATATCCGCCGCCGCGGCAAGGTAACCGTGCTGTCACACACAAGGAGGATACAGCATGCAACATTCAGAGAAAAAAGCGTTTTTCGGTTACCGTCGTCACGTTAACGCCGCGCTGACCGCGCTGTTGTTATGCCTGGCTGGGCCGGGCGCCGCGGCGGAAAAAACCGAGGCGCCGGCGCCGATGCTCTCAACGCCGACGAGCAATGGCGGGCAACAGACGATGATCAGGGTGGCCGAAGAAACGGCGGTCAGCATCAATCAGGCTACCGCCGAACAGCTGGCCGCCGCCTTGAGCGGCGTCGGCCTGAAGAAGGCGGAAGGCATCGTGCGCTACCGCGAGCAGAATGGGCCATTCACCCAGGTTGAGCAGTTGCAGGAGGTGCCGGGCATCGGGCCGGCGCTGTTTGAGAAGAACCGCGCCCGGCTGAAAATGTGATCCCGGTCGCGGCTGCGTGGCAAAATGCCGCTGAGGCCGAAACTCCTCTGCTACATTTTACAGGTCTTACCAGTTTGGCGCGTTGACCAAACGGGCGAGGGAGCCAGCGCGGCTCCCTCTTTCTGTAATCACCAGGCAGGAGCGATCGTTCCCTATGCAAACCTTTATCAAAGTTCGCGGTTATCATCTTGATGTTTACCAGCACGTTAACAATGCTCGCTATCTGGAGTTTCTGGAAGAGGCTCGTTGGGAGTGGCTGGAGAACGAGGCCGGGTTCCGCTGGATGACGGAAAACAACATCGCTTTCATCGTGGTGAACATCAATATCAATTACCGCAGCCCGGCGGTATTGGGGGATAAGCTGCGTATCGACAGCCAGATGGTGCAGCTCAACGGCAAGAGCGGCGTGCTGAGCCAAAAGGTGACGCAGGATCCGGCGGGGACGCCGGTGGCCGACGCGCTGCTGACTTTCGTGTGCGTCGATCTGAAAACGCAGCGTGCGCTGCCGCTCGAGGGGGAACTGCGTGCGCATCTGGAGGCGCTTGTGCCGCAGGAAAACTCACGGTAAACAGGGGGAGAACGGGCGGCAGAAGCTGCCGCCGTCACTGCCTCAGGCCAGACCGGCCTTTTGTTTCAACGCGGCCATCACTTCCGCCTGATTGGCGCGATACTGCGTCAGGCCATTGGCGCGCAGGTTGCAGGCGGCGCACTCGCCGCAGCCGTCACCCTTGATGCCGTTGTAGCAGGTCAGCGTATCCTGGCGCACGCGATCCAGCTGGTGGTAATAGTCCGCCAGCGCCCAGGTCTCGGCCTTGTTCAGCCACATCAGCGGCGTTTCGAAGCGGATATCGCGGGCGATGCCCAGCGTCACCGCCTTGTTCAACGCTTTAACGAACTCGTCGCGGCAATCGGGGTAGCCGGAGAAATCGGTTTCACACACGCCGGTGATCACCGCTTCCGCTTCCACCTGGTAGGCGTAGATCGCCGCTAGCGTCAGGAACAGGATGTTGCGGCCCGGCACGAAGGTGCTCGGCAGCGCATTTTTCTGATTGGGATCGTAGGCGGGAACCGGGATATTGTCACGCGTCAGGCTGCTGACGGCCAGCTCGTTGAGCAGCGTTACGTCCAGCACCTTGTGCGCCTTGGCGCCGAGGGCCACCGACAGCTCCTGAGCCACTTCAATCTCGGCGCGATGGCGCTGGCCGTAATCGAACGTGACGCAGTGAACTTCGTCATACTGTTGCAATGCCTGGATCAAGCAGGTCGTGGAGTCTTGTCCACCGCTGAAAACGACAACCGCGCGCTTCATAAAATCACCTTTTTGGGCTTTGGCCTCTCCCGATACACATTCGGGCGGCAGGATAAAATTGCGTTGCGGCGACAATAGTAGCAGAAAGGGCCGCCAGGCGCAGGGCGGTTCGGCTCAGGCCGGGGCGTCGTCCACCGGCGGCGGCAGCCACGCCTGGCAAAAATCGAACCAGCCGTGAGCGGTCAGCGTGACGCCATGCATGCGCGGCGGCGCGCTGATCTGATACTGGTAGTGAAACAGCGGCGTGATGATGGCGGCGGCCATCAGCCGTTGATAATAAGCCTGCAGTTGTGCGAAGCGCGGTTGCTGCGCCTGCAGCTGCTGGATCTGCCGCAGCGTGTCCTGTTGCTGTTGCCAGCGGCTTTCCGTCAGGATGCCGCGCCACAGCGTATCCTGCCGCAGCCAGCTCTCCAGCGTCGCCTCCGGCGCTTCGCCGATCAGGTTGTCCGCCAGCAGCAGGTCGGCCTGGGCGATCTGTTCCTCGCTTTGCCAGCGCTTGCCGGCGTAGTAGCGCACTTCCAGCTCGCAGCCGTGCTGCGCGAGCAGCCGCTGTAGCGCGGCCGTCACCGTTTCCAGCTCGACCGGCGGCCGATACAGCAGCGTCAGCCGGGCGGGCAGGGCGACGTCCTCTTCGACCTGTTGGCGGGGGATGCGCCAGCCGGGCAGCATTTCATGGCTGGGGGTGATCACGCTGTTGGGGATCGGCAGATGGCTCAGCAGGCCGGACTGCTGGATCAGCATCAGCAGTTTTTGCCCCTGGGCTTCGCTCAGCACGCCGTGGCGCAGGTTCAGCGCCAAATAACACCAGCCCAGGCTCATGCTGCGCTGCACCGGCCGGGCCTGCGCCAAATCGTCTTGTTGACCGATGGTGATGCGCACCGGATGCTGGCAGCTGGTGTAGGGGGCGGCGGTGGGCAGATCGGGGGTGATCCAGTATTCTATGGTGTCCAGATACGGATGCTGCAGGTGGTAACCGGCGTGCTGTTCCAGCCGCACCAGCTGCGGTTCATTCAGCGTCAGCTTGAACGGGCCGGCGCCGATGGCCGGCAGCTCCGGGTGGGTCATCAGGCAAGGCAGTTCCGCCAGCCGGTGGGCCAGCCAGTAATCCGGCAGATGCAGATCGAACTGAACGCACAGCGGATGCGGCAGGCTGATGCGCGCGACGTTGGCCAGGCTCGGTTGGCTGCGCGGGTGGTGTTGCAGTTTTTCCAGCGTTTGCAGCAGCTGGTGGCCGGTCAACGGTTCACCGTTGTGCCAGCGCAGCTGGTTGCGCAAAAAGAAGCGCCAGCGCAGGCCGTGCTCGCCAATCTGCCAGTGGTGCGCCAGATCGGGCTGCGGTTCCGGGTTACCGGTCATCAGGCGCGTCAGCCCGGCGTGCAGGGTCGATACCAGATGTTGCTCGGCGCGGCCGGTCAGCGTGAGTGGGTCGAGCGCTTCCAGCGTGCGGTAATAGGGAATGCGCAGCGTCGGGCTGCCGGCCTGCCATTGCCCGCCGAGGTGCGGGCTGAGCAGATCCTGCAGGTGCTGCGGATCGAGCTGCGCCATCTCCAGCGCCCCCTGATGGTTGCCCTGTTGCAGCAGCTGTTGCAGCAGCTGCGCGCGCAGTTCATCCGGGGTTTTCAGGCAATGCAGGCGGGCGCGTTTGCCGCGGCCGGGCTGCGAATGCCAGCTCAGCCAGCCCTGATCCTGCAGCTGTTGCACCAGCGTGCGGGCGTGCCGTTCGCTGCAGTAGAACATCGCTGCCAGCTCGCCGATGGTCACGGCGACCGGCGCGCTACCGAGCTGTTGGTACAGGCGTTGATATTGGCTGAGACGGTGAACCAGGCGCATGGGAAGAAATCCGGAACAGTTTTCTAAAATTGTTCACTATTACTTCCGCAAATACCATCCCATACTGCACGGATTGTAATCGCGTTCACATTCAAGAGGTCTTTATGTATCGCCTGGCAGCTTTCGATATGGACGGCACGCTGTTGATGCCGGATCACCGGGTTGGCCCGGAAACGCTGGCGGTGCTGAACCAGCTGGTGGAGCGGGAGATGGTGGTGACGTTCGCCACCGGGCGGCACTACCTCGACGCGCAGCCGATCATGGCGCAGCTGGGGCTGCAGGGCTACCTGATCACCGGCAACGGCACGCGGGTGTATGACAACCGCGGCCAACAGCTGCACGCCACCGATCTGCCGGCGGCGGTCGCCGAAGAGGTGCTGCATCATCATTGGCGCACCCGCGCCAGCATGCACGTGTTCCGCGACGAAGGCTGGCTGACCGAGTTTCCCGTGCCGGAAGAGATGCTGCGGGCGCACCACCTGAGCGGCTTTCGTTTTCAGCTGGCCGACGTGCGCCGCCTGCCGGCGTTCGGCAACAGCAAGGTGTGCTTTGTCGCGCCGCATGAGGAGCTGCTGGCGTTGCAGGTGCAGCTGCGGGCGCAGCTGGGTGACGAGGCAGACCTGTGCTTTTCCGCCTACGACTGCCTGGAGGTGCTGCCGCTCGGTTGCAATAAGGGCACGGCGCTGGATCGGCTGAGCCGCCATCTGGGGCTGACGATGGCCGACTGCATGGCGTTCGGCGACGCGATGAACGACAAAGAGATGCTGGGGGCGGTGGGGCACGGCGTGGTGATGGGCAACGCCCTGCCGCAGCTGAAATCCCTGCTGCCGCAGCTACCGGTTATCGGCCATTGCCAACAACAGGCGGTGGCTCACTATTTACAACATTGGCTGCGTTCACCTTGCCTCACCTATTCCCCCGAAGAATGAGGTTCTCCTTACAGCCGGCCGGGTATGACTACCCGGCTTTTTTCTATCCGCAGCCTGGCGTTACAAATCCGCCAGCTGCGCCAGATACGGCTGCAGATCGCCGATGTTATTGCTGACCCATTCCGGGTTGTAATAGGTATCCAGATAACGCTCGCCGCTGTCGCACAGCAGGGTGACGATCGACCCTTGCTCGCCGTTTTCCCGCATCTGTTTCGCCAACTGCAGCGCCCCCCAGACGTTGGTGCCGGTGGAAGCGCCAACCTTGCGGCCGAGCACGCCTTCCAGCCAGTGAATGGTGGCGACGCTGGCGGCATCCGGCACCCGCAGCATGTTGTCGACCACCGACGGGATGAACGACGGCTCGGCGCGCGGGCGGCCGATGCCTTCGATACGGCTGCCGCAACTGCCGATCAGGGTGCGATCGCCGTGGTGGAAGCAGTCATAGAACACCGAATTTTCCGGATCGACCACCGTCAATTGCGTATCGTGCCCCTGATAGCGGATGTAGCGCCCCAGCGTGGCGGAGGTGCCGCCGGTGCCGGCGCTCATCACGATGTGTTTCGGCACCGGGAAGGGTTCGCGCGCCATCTGGCGGAAGATGCTGTCGGCGATGTTGTTGTTGCCGCGCCAGTCGGTGGCGCGCTCGGCGTAGGTGAACTGATCCATATAGTGGCCGTTCAGCTCTTTCGCCAGCTGTTCGGAGGCGGCGTAGATCTGGGCGGCGTGATCGACGAAGTGACAGCGGCCGCCGTAAAAGGCGATCTGTTCCACCTTGCGGCGCGCGGTGCAGGACGGCATCACCGCGATGAACGGCAGGCCGATCAGACGGGCGAAGTAGGCTTCGGACACCGCGGTGCTGCCCGAAGAGGCCTCGATGATGGTGGTGTTTTCGGTGATCCAGCCGTTGCACAGGCCATAAAGGAACAGCGAGCGCGCCAGACGGTGTTTCAGGCTGCCGGTCGGGTGGGTGCTCTCATCTTTCAGATACAGGCAGATGCCGGGAAACGCCGGCAGGTTCAGGCGAATCAGGTGCGTATCGGCGGAGCGCTGAAAATCCGCTTCTATTTCACCGATAGCATATTTTACCCAAGAGTTTGTCATGATTTGGCCTCAGAATAGGGGGCTGGTTTATGGCGTAGCATAGCCTGTCGGCAGGAAAAAAGGATTGCCATTTTTCCTGTTTAATCGCCTAATGAGAGAAAATTTTTCTCCTGGTGGCCGCTATGTTAGATAAAACAGACCGTAAGCTGCTGTGCATGCTGCAGCAAGATTGTACCCAGTCGCTGCAGGCGCTGGCCGATGCGGTCAATTTGACCTCGACGCCGTGCTGGAAACGCCTGAAGCGCCTGGAAGACGAGGGCTATATCCGCGGCCGGGTGGCGCTGCTGGATAACGAAAAGCTCGGCCTGGGGCTGACGGCGTTCGTGCTGATCAAGACCCAGCAGCACAGCAGCGAGTGGTATCAGGCGTTTGTGCAGTTGACCAGCCAGATGCCCGAGGTGCTGGCGTTCTACCGCATGGCGGGGGAGTACGATTACCTGATGCAGGTCGAAGTGGCGGACATGAAAAGCTACGACGGCTTTTATAAGCGCCTGGTGAACGGCGTACCGGGCCTCATCGACGTCACCTCGAGCTTTGCCATGGAAAAAATCAAATACACCACTGCATTGCCGGTGCCGGAGTGAAAAGTTCACCGGACGGGCGGCTCAACGGTGGTATCCTGCTCCGCTGAAGCAGAAAAAGAGACAAATCCCATAAAATCCTGGAATCAAACTGCGTGAGATTATTTGCTCAAATCGGCTGGTACTTCCGCCGGGAGTGGCGCCGCTACCTCGGGGCGGTGGTGCTGCTGATCGTCATCGCCATCCTGCAACTGTTGCCGCCTAAGCTGGTCGGCATCATCGTGGACGGCGTCACCGAAAAACAAATGTCTACCGGCGTGCTGATGGCCTGGCTCGGGCTGATGATCGGCACCGCGATCGTCGTTTACCTGCTGCGCTATGTGTGGCGGGTATTGCTGTTCGGCGCGTCCTACCAGCTGGCGGTCGAGCTGCGCGAGAACTTTTACCGCCAGCTCAGCCGGCAAAACCCGGCGTTCTACCTGCGCCACCGCACCGGCGATCTGATGGCGCGCGCCACCAACGACGTGGACCGCGTGGTGTTCGCCGCCGGCGAAGGCGTGCTGACGCTGGTCGATTCGCTGGTGATGGGGTTGGTGGTGCTGGTGGTGATGAGCACCCAAATCAGCTGGCAGCTGACGGTGCTGGCGTTGATCCCGATGCCGCTGATGGCGATCGCCATCAAATATTACGGCGACCAGCTGCACCAGCGCTTTAAATCGGCGCAGGCGGCGTTTTCCAGCCTGAACGATCAGGCGCAGGAAAGCATGACCAGCATCCGCATGATCAAGGCCTTTGGGCTGGAAGATCACCAATCCAACCGCTTTGCCGACGTCGCGGCGCAGACCGGCGCCAAGAACATGCACGTGGCGCGGGTGGATGCGCGCTTCGATCCGACCATTTATATCGCCATCGGCGCCTCTAACCTGCTGGCCATCGGCGGCGGCAGCTGGATGGTGGTGAACGGTTCGTTGACGCTCGGGCAGCTGACCAGCTTTGTGATGTACCTCGGCCTGATGATCTGGCCAATGCTGGCGCTGGCCTGGATGTTCAACATCGTCGAGCGCGGCAGCGCGGCCTACAGCCGCATCCGCAGCCTGCTCGACGAGGCGCCGGCGGTGCAGGACGGCCCGCAGGCGCTGCCGGCCGGGCGCGGCGTGCTGGACGTGGATATCCGCGCGTTCCACTACCCGGAAAACCCGCACCCGGCGCTGCATGATGTGGCGCTGACGCTGAAACCGGGGCAAATGCTGGGGCTGTGCGGGCCGACCGGCGCCGGCAAATCGACGCTGCTGTCGCTGATCCAGCGCCAGTTCGACGTCGATCAAGGGCAGATCCGCTATCACGGCCTGCCGCTGCCGCAGGTCAAACTCGACGACTGGCGTTCGCGGCTGTCGGTGGTGAGCCAGACGCCGTTCCTGTTCTCCGATACCGTGGCGAACAACATCGCGCTGGGCCATCCGGGGGCGACGCAGGCGCAGATCGAACAGGCGGCGCGGTTGGCCAGCGTCCATGAGGACATTCTGCGGTTGCCGCAGGGCTATGACACCGAGGTGGGCGAACGCGGCGTGATGCTGTCGGGCGGGCAGAAACAGCGAATCTCCATTGCGCGCGCGCTGCTGCTGGATGCGGAGATCCTGATCCTCGACGACGCGCTGTCGGCGGTGGACGGCCGCACCGAACACCAGATCCTGCACAACCTGCGCAGCTGGGGGCAAGATCGCACGGTGATCATCAGCGCGCACCGGCTGTCGGCGTTGACCGAAGCCGGCGAGATCCTGGTGATGCAGCACGGCGGCGTGGCGCAGCGCGGCGATCATGCGGCGCTGGCGGCGCAGCCGGGCTGGTATCGCGATATGTACCGTTATCAGCAGCTGGAAGCGGCGCTGGACGAAGCGCCGGAAAACGGCGAGGAGGCGTTGGCCGATGAATAAAGTGCAAAAGCTGTGGCCGACGCTGAAGCGGCTGCTGGCCTACGGCTCGCCGTACCGCAAACCGCTGGGACTGGCGGTGCTGATGCTGTGGGTGGCGGCGGCGGCGGAAGTCGCCGGGCCGATCCTGGTGAGCTATTTCATCGATAACTACGTCGCCAAAGGGCAGCTGCCGCTGACGATCGTCGGCGGGCTGGCGGCGGCTTACATTCTGCTGGAGCTGCTGGCGGCGGCGCTGCACTACTTCCAGGCGCTGCTGTTCAACCAGGCTGCGGTGGGCGTGGTGCAGCGGCTGCGCACCGACGTGATGGACGCCGCGCTGCGCCAGCCGCTCAGCGCCTTCGACACCCAGCCGGTCGGGCAATTGATCTCGCGCGTCACCAACGACACCGAGGTGATCAAGGATCTGTACGTGATGGTGGTCTCCACGGTGCTGAAAAGCGCCGCGCTGATCGGCGCCATGCTGGTGGCGATGTTCAGCCTCGACTGGCGCATGGCGCTGGTGGCGGTCTGCATCTTCCCGGCGGTGTTCGTGGTGATGGGCATCTATCAATACTACAGCACGCCGATCGTGCGCCGGGTGCGCAGCTATCTGGCGGACATCAACGACGGCTTCAACGAAGTGATCAACGGCATGGGCGTGATTCAGCAGTTCCGCCAGCAGGTGCGCTTCGGCGAGCGCATGAGCGCCGCCAGCCAGTCGCACTATCTTGCACGCATGCAGACCCTGCGGCTCGACGGTTTTCTGCTGCGGCCGCTGCTCAGCCTGTTTTCGGCGCTGGTGCTGTGCGGCCTGCTGATGCTGTTCGGCTTCAGCGGCGAAGGCGTGATTGGCGTCGGCGTGCTCTACGCCTTCATCAATTACCTGGGGCGCCTGAACGAACCGCTGATCGAGCTGACTTCGCAGCAGTCGATCCTGCAGCAGGCGGTGGTGGCCGGCGAACGCATTTTCGAGCTGATGGATCGCAGCCAGCAGAGTTACGGTGCCGACGATCGTCCGCTGGCCGGTGGCCGCATCGACATCACCGATCTGAGCTTCGCCTACCGTGCGGACAAAAAGGTGCTGCAGCACATTTCGCTGGCGGTGCCTTCGCGCGGCTTCGTGGCGCTGGTCGGGCATACCGGCAGCGGCAAGAGCACCTTGGCCAACCTGTTGATGGGCTATTACCCGGTCAGCGAAGGGGAAGTGCGCCTCGATGGCCGCCCGATCTCCAGCCTGTCGCACCGCACGCTGCGCCAGGGCGTGGCGATGGTGCAGCAGGATCCGGTGGTGATCGCCGATTCGGTGCTGGCTAACGTCACGCTGGGGCGCAACATCGAGGAAGAGGCCGTGTGGCGGGCGCTGGAAACGGTGCAGCTGGCGGATCTGGTGCGCGGCTTCCCGCAGGGTATTCACACCCGGCTGGGAGAGCAGGGCAATAACCTGTCGGTCGGGCAGAAACAGCTGCTGGCGATGGCACGGGTCTTGGTGCAGGCGCCGCAGATCCTGATCCTCGACGAGGCGACCGCCAACATCGACTCGGGCACCGAACAGGCGATCCAGCGCGCACTGCGTGCGATCCGCGAGCACACCACGCTGGTGGTGATCGCCCACCGGCTGTCGACCATCGTCGATGCCGACTCCATTCTGGTGCTGCATCGCGGCCAGGCGGTGGAGCAGGGCAACCATCAGCAGCTGCTGGCGCAGCAGGGGCGCTACTACCAGATGTATCAGCTGCAGCTGGCGGGCGAGCAGCTGGCGGAAGCGGTGCGCGAGGAGAGCCAACCCGCCTGAGCATGGGCCGCGATCGCGGCCCTTGTTTCTTTCCCTCGCACCACAAGCAGGCAACCCGCCTGCGTCACGCCCCCTTTCTGCACTTTTTCGACGCGATGCGCACCAAATCAGTGCGCATTATTTAACCCATTCAAGGTATCGGTGCGGCGCTGCGTCGCGGGGGCGCCCGCGCGCCCGCTAATCCGCTGAATCGCCATGAAAAATTAAATTTGGCACAGCCCTTGCTACATAAGAGGCGTACCAGGGGTGAGTTTGGGCTTAATTCGTGGAGGGGCAATATGAAGCTGGTGACCGTGGTAATCAAACCGTTCAAGCTGGAGGACGTGCGCGAGGCCCTGTCCTCCGTGGGCATTCAGGGGTTGACCGTAACCGAAGTGAAGGGCTTTGGCCGCCAGAAGGGGCACGCCGAGCTGTATCGCGGCGCCGAGTATAACGTCAACTTCCTGCCCAAGGTCAAAATCGACATCGCCATCGCCGACGATCAGTTGGATGAAGTGGTTGATGTTATTAGCAAAGCCGCCTACACCGGCAAAATCGGCGACGGCAAAATTTTCGTTGCCGAGTTGCAACGCGTGATCCGCATTCGCACCGGCGAAACCGACGAATCGGCACTGTAACCGCGAACTCAGTTAAGTGATGGGGATGATTGATAATGAAAAGACTGTTATCCATGTTGGGCCTGAGTTCGGTAACCCTGGTTCCTTCTTTGGCCCTGGCCGCTCCGGCGGTCGCTGATAAGGCCGACAACGCCTTTATGATGATCTGCACCGCGTTGGTGCTGTTCATGACGCTGCCCGGCATCGCGCTGTTTTACGGCGGCCTGCTGCGCGGCAAAAACGTGCTGTCGATGCTGACGCAGGTCACCGTCACCTTCGCGCTGGTTTGCGTGCTGTGGGTGCTGTATGGCTACAGCCTGGCGTTCAGCGAGGGCAATGCGGTGTTCGGCGGGTTCGAGACGGCGATGCTGAAAGGCATCGGCATCGACAGCGTCACCGGCAGCATCAGCCAGATGATCCACGTCGCCTTCCAGGCCTCCTTCGCCTGTATCACCGTGGCGCTGGTGGTGGGCGGCTTCGCCGAACGCATTCGCTTCTCGGCGGTGCTGATCTTCGCGATCCTGTGGTTCACGTTGTCTTACCTGCCGATCGCGCACATGGTGTGGGGCGGCGGCTACCTGGCCGCCGACGGCGCATTGGACTTCGCCGGCGGCACCGTGGTGCACATCAACGCCGCCAGCGCCGGGTTGATCGGCGCCTACCTGATCGGCAAGCGCGCCGGCTTCGGTAAAGAGGCCTTCAAACCGCACAACCTGCCGATGGTGTTTACCGGGGCGTCGATCCTGTATATCGGCTGGTTCGGTTTCAACGCCGGCTCCGCCAGCGCGGCCAACGGCATTGCGGCCCTGGCATTCCTCAACACCGTGGTTGCCACCGCGGGCGCCATTCTCTCCTGGACCTTCGCCGAATGGGTGCTGCGCGGCAAGCCTTCGCTGCTGGGCGCCTGCTCCGGCATGATCGCCGGGTTGGTTGCGGTGACGCCGGCGGCGGGCACCGTGGGCGTGGGCGGGGCGTTGATCATCGGCCTGGTGGGCGGCGTCGCCGGTCTGTGGGGCGTCGTAACGCTGAAAAAATGGCTGAAAGTGGACGACACCTGCGACGTATTCGGCGTGCACGGGGTGTGCGGCATCGTCGGCTGCCTGCTGACCGGCGTGTTCACCGCCTCTTCACTGGGCGGCACCGGCTACGCCGAAGGCGTGACGATGGGCCACCAGGTCTGGATCCAGCTGGTGAGCGTGCTGATCACGCTGGTGTGGTCGAGCGTCGCCGCCTTTATCGCCTTCAAGATCGCGGGCGCCATGGTGGGGCTGAGAGTGCCGGAAGAGCAGGAACGCGAAGGGCTGGATGTCAACAGCCACGGCGAAAGCGCCTACAACCAATAAGACTCGAAGCAGGGCAGTGCGCTAAAGACTAAAATAATGATGAAGCTAAAAGGGGCGATGGAAACATCGCCCCTTTCTTTATATTGCGGATCAGGCGTCGCGCTGGCGAATCACCCCTTCCTGCACGGTGGTGGCGACCAGTACGCCGTCGCGGGTGTAGATCTGGCCGCGCACAAAGCCCCGTGCGCCGGAGGCGGAGGAGCTCTCCACCGCGTACAGCAGCCAGTCATCCATGCGGAACGGACGGTGGAACCACATCGAGTGGTCAATGGTGGCCACCTGCATGCCCGGCTCGAGGAAGCCGACGCCGTGCGGCTGCAGCGCCGTCGGCAGGAAGTTAAAGTCCGACGCGTAGCCCAGCAGATATTGGTGGATGCGTTGATCGTCCGGCATGCTGCCGTTGGCGCGGAACCACACGTAGCGATGCGGTTCTTCCACGCTGCCTTTCAGCGGGTTGTGGAATTTCACCGGGCGCATTTCGATCGGCTTCTGGCCGATAAATTTTTCGCGCACTTTTTCCGGCAGCATATGCGCCAGTTTCTGGGCGATCTCTGACTCGGACAGCAGCCCTTCCGGCGGCGGCACGTCCGGCATCAGGTTCTGATGCTCGAAACCCGCTTCCGGGCTCTGGAAGGAGGCGGTCATATAGAAGATAGGTTTGCCGTGCTGGATGGCGCTGACGCGGCGCGCGCTGAAGCTGTTGCCATCGCGCAGGGTTTCCACGTCGTAAACGATAGGCTTGCTGCTGTCGCCCGGGCGCAGGAAGTAACTGTGGAACGAATGCACACTGCGTTCGTCCGGCACCGTCTGTTTGGCGGCGTACAGCGCCTGGCCGACCACCTGCCCGCCGAACACCTGGCGCAGCCCCAGATCTTCACTCTGGCCGCGGAACAACCCTTCTTCGATTTTCTCCAGATCCAGCAGATCGAGGAGGTTTTGCAATGCCTGGCTCATAAAGTTATTACCTTTCTAATAATCATTTTGCGCAGTGTGCGGAATATCACGGCGCGGCGTCAACATTTTGCGTTAAAGGGCCGATGAGAATGCTCTTAATCGTGGACGCCTTGGGTTGTTTAAGTGATTAATAGGCGGGACAAAGTGGATTTATCAGTGTTTTGTGCTAGGTTTAATAGGTGATGTGGTGAAAGCCACCAACATGTTGATAATAAAAAAGGAGACCGATCCATGAAACTCTGGCAAATCGTAGGCGGTGCCGCGGCACTGACGATCACGCTGGCGGGATGCGCGCAAAAGAGTGCTGATGTGCCTACCCAGGCGGCCGGTAACCCGGCGGCTGCGCAAACGCAGATTCAGGGCCCGGCGGTGACAGGTTCGGTTAATATACGTCAGCGCATTGCGCTGCCGCCGGACGCCGTACTGACGGTCACCCTCTCTGACGCCTCGCTGGCGGATGCGCCGTCCAAAGTGATTGCACAGCGCGCGGTACGTACTGAAGGGCAGCAGGCGCCATTCAGCTTTACGCTGCCGTACAACCCGTCCGACATCCAACCGAATGCGCGTATCATTCTGAGCGCGGCGGTGACGGTCAACGGGCGACTGATGTTTATTACCGACACCATCCAGGAAGTGGTTAACCGCAACGGCACCCGTGCCGATCTGCTGCTGGTTCCGGTTCAGGGTGTGCCGATTCAGGCTGCGCCAACCGCCATGCAGTAAGCTTACTGCGGTACAGCAAGATGAAATCAGCAGCCTTTGCGCTTCGGCCAAAGGCTGTTTTGTTTTACCAGCGCCAGCCGTAGCGATCGAAATCGACCGTGCTGTGCGGGCCGAAAATAATCCCCTCCGCCAGCAATGCCTGCCGTTGCCGTTGAAAATCCTCCCCCTGCTGCGAGATCTGTCCGTGCCGGTTGATCACCCGGTGCCAGGGCAGCGTGCTGCCTTCCGGCAAACGCCGCAGCACGCCCCCGACCTGACGCGCGGCGCGCGGCGAGCCGGCCAGCCGGGCGACTTCGCCGTAGGTGGTGACTTTGCCGAACGGGATGGCGGCCACGATATGGAAAACCCGCTGGCTGAAAGAGGCGTCTTCTGGTTGCATATTGCTGTTCCTGCGTGACTCAAAACCCAGGCGAAGAGTGTGCCACAGCGCAGGTGGGTAAGAAAACAGCGGTTAACCCCGGTTGGCTTGCTATTTGATGGGGCATCGCCGATAATGCCCACCGCTTCGGAGTACAGAAGCCGTCAATGGGGGCCCTGTTGGTTCTCCCGCAACACTAACTTGTGAACTCGGTCAGGTCCGGAAGGAAGCAGCCGCAGCAGGTGACGTGTGTGCCGGGATGTAGCTGGCAGGGTCCCCACCCATTTTGCGGCCCGCAAAACGCTTATCCCCGTTATTCCTCATGTCGACAAGCTGCGCAAGCGTCATTTCGCACGCCGCGAGCGTGAATCTTTTCCTCTGCGCCGTTTTTGCCCTTCTCCTCCCGTGACCAAATGTATTGTTGCCAACAGATCCGATGACGGTGAAAAAATAGCGTTTATATCGTTATTTGTGGGAAAAATAATGACGCAGGGATAGGGAAAATTCTTAAAGTTGCACGCCTGTTGGGATGGCGTTAGTATGGTTTATTCTCGTTGCGAAAAAACTATCCGCGCTTCGCGGCGGTCGACGAACTGGCTGAATAAGTTTAAATAATAACCCGTGTGCGCTGTCAGGCTGAACATGATTTATATCATTGATAAAGATATTACATTTAACACTGAAAACGGTTCATTGAAGAGTATAAAGAAGGGACGGGAAGTTTTCTTATCCAGCGTCAATTCGAGAGTATTCAAATGCTTGCTCGAGCATGGCCACGAGGCGGTAAGCCGGGAAACGCTGTTGCAACAGGTTTGGAGCGATCACGGCTTGAGCGCTTCTTCCGCGACGTTAAATCAATATATCAGCCTGACGCGGCGGGCCTTGACGTCTGTCGGTTTCAACGAGCGCCTGATCGTTACCCTCTCTAAAAAGGGGTATAGACTCAATAGAATAATATCGATAGAGCGGCTGCGGATTGATTTGCCTGAGCCTCCCCACGCCGCGGACGTTCCCGCTACATCGCCCGCATCCGCTGCGGCGTCAAAAAATACCCCCCATTATTTTTTTATTCTGCTGCGCAGCTTATCGATCGTCGTGCCATTATCTTTTCTGGCGCTGTGCTTCATCTATTACAAACATCATCGCGACAGTGAAAAGAAGCAGGTATTGTCTTACGTCGGTACGGTGAACGGCTGCCCGATCTACTATGCCGGCCATTTTTTGGAGAATCATCAGGACGACTATTTGCAGTTCTTGATCCGTAAGGATCTTTATGGCCAGCGTTGCCGCCCCGGTGAGATTATCATCACCAAGGTTAACCGTTCTCATAATGCCAGTGAAGACAGCGGACGCCAGTTTATCGCCAAATGCACGAAGGACAGTGCGGCCGTTTTGCATAATTGTGAGAGCGAGTACATCCGGGCATGGAAAAAAAGTTAAATATCTTGTCAGCCACGCTGGTCGGCCTGTGCGTGTTGACCGGCAGCGTGGTGTATTCCCTGGTGCGCAGCCATCATGGCTTCGGCGATTTTTCCTGCGAAGCGAACGCCACGTTTAATTATTTCAATTCGCTGGACGCGCAGGCGGCGCACGATGATATCCAGCTGTCGCTAAAAATAAACTACATCTTTTTGTCCGGCGATAAGGGCGTGGTGATGCTGTCGGGCCTGGCCAACGATGGCGAAGAGAAGTATTTCGTCAACCGACGGGTTAACTTCAGCTACGTCTCGCAAGGCAGTTTTTATCGCTTCCACTATGGCGAGGTGAATTATTCGCCGCGTGATACCTTGCCGGACGAGGTGTATACTTACTTTTTCAGCACTGAATCGACGTTTTATCATATTCGCAGCGTGGATAAGAATACGTTGATGTTTAGCGATGCCTACTCGCCGATGTTTTTATGCAATATTGAATCCTGATGTGCATGTTATTTTATATGGGTTAAGGTGTATTCTGGTTACCTTTTATATCCTCGTGTCCTGCCTTTTTCGCACGCAGCTAATAACATGGGTTATTATGCGTGAATGCCTATTTTTTCATTGTTAATCAAATTCAATGGTGATTTAGCTATTTTACAAAAACGGCTATCATCATGTTTTTAAATGATTTAATGAATCTAAGGCGATGCGGTGTAGCCATATTAATTTTATATTGTTTATATTAAAGAAATAAGTTGCATGAATGTTTTTCGCATGATTAATTGAGGCCGCTCTTGAAACGGCGAACTATTAATTTTCATTGAAAATGCATCTCGCCGCATGCGTGCAAAGGTGATGGCACAAGAGCCTTTGGACTTCATTAAACTGATAGGCGAGAGATGGACATACATAACATTGCCCTGAACGAGACTCTGTTGGAAAATGAGTTGGTGATATTAAACAACAATGAAAAAACGCTGTTGTTTAAAAAAGAGAATGTGCTCATTGAAATGACCGAATTACAGCGGCGCTTCATGCTGTGCCTGTTGAGCGGTATTTATAAGAAGAACGACATTATTCGCGCGGTCTGGTTTTGCAATCATGAGACCATCAGCGACAACAACTATTATCAGATGATATTCCAATGCCGTTCTTTGCTCTCACGCCACGGTATTCCCGGCGAGGTGATCAAGACCATTCCCCGATTTGGCGTGATGCTGAGCTTTCAGGCCTGCGAGCGCGCGGCCGTTAATTTGCAGGGGGAATGCCCGTCGCCATCGGCTAATAAGCGCCGGCGAACGTGGTTGGACGCCGTGAATTATAAAGTGGCCCTGATCATCACGCTGCTGTTTTCTGTCGCGATGGTGGTCGGTATTTCCGCTTAGCGTTGACACCGTTGAATAACCGGGGGGCACGTGAGCAAGCGGTTGACAGACCTTCTTATTCTACTTTTCTGCCTGATAAATCTGGCATTCATGCTCCAGCTGGGATGGCGAATGGTGGCCGGGGATGGCGCGCCCGTTGAGCCGAGCCGTGAAAACGCGCGCGGGCCGGTGCGTCATAGTGTCTTTCCTCAGGAAGATGACATCGGAAAAATTCATGTCGCGCACTGGTTTGGCCGCTATCAAGCGGCGAAAAACGGCGAAAAGGCGCACGGGTATAAAGTCGGCGAATGGGCGATCGGTGCCGAGCTGCTGGCTAACGCGCCGGAAGCCGCAGCGCTCGGCAAGATAGCCGGCCTGCTGTTCAGCGACAACGCCAAAAAAAGCCTGGTCATCGTCGAGCATGGCGGCAAGCAAACCGGTTATGGCGTTGGCGACCGTCTGGCCGGCAGCAATGCCGTTATCGTGCGGATAGTGAAAAATAAAATACTGCTCGATGAAAACGGCTATTACGCCACGCTGACGTTTAAAGAGTAGCCGGCGCGCCGTTTCGGCGCGGGGTGTTTCATAGCATAAGGCGACATTGTGATTACGCATTTCATTTATCGTTCTGGCCCAGGCTGGAGCGCCGGCTTATGGCGCGCATTAGCGGCGGCGGCCGTCATGATCGCGCTGGGCGGCGCGGCGCGCGCGGAGCAATTCTCTGCCAATTTCAAAGGCACGGACATTCAGGAATTTATCAATACGGTCAGTAAAAACCTGGGCAAAACCATCATTATCGATCCGGCGGTGAAAGGTAAGGTCACGGTGCGCAGCTACGAACAGCTCGACGAGAAACAGTATTACCAGTTCTTTCTCAACGTGCTGGACGTCTATGGCTATACGGTCATCGGCATGCCCAACAACGTCCTGAAGGTGATTGCCGCCAAAGAGGGAAAAAGAGCCGCGCTGGCGCAAAACGGCGCAGAGGCGATCGCCGAAGGGGATGAGGTGGTGATGCGCGTGGTGCCGCTGCGCAATATCGCGGCCAAGGACGTTTCGCCGATATTGCGCCAGCTTAACGACAGCATCGGCGTGGGCAGCGTGGCGCATTACGAGCAGGGCAACGCGCTGTTGATCACCGGCCGGGCCAGCGTGGTCAACGGCCTGCTCGAGCTGGTCAGGGAGATGGATCAGGACGACGGCAATCGGGTCGAGACCCTCGCGCTGAAGCATGCGGCGGCGCCGGAGATCGCGCGCATGGTGAATGAACTGTTTCGCGAAGAGGGCAAGCGGCGTACGGCCGGCGCGAGCTCGCTGCGGCTGGTGGCGGATGAGCGAACCAACAGCGTGATGATCGCCGGGGACGATCGGGCCCGCGAACACGCCAAAGAACTGATTGATCAGCTGGATAACAAGAGCGTCACCCAGGGCAATACCCAGGTTATTCCGCTCAAATACGCCAAGGCGCAGAGCCTGGTCGAGGTATTGACCGGCGTGAGTGCAGGCCTGCAAAACGAGAAAGAGAGCGCCGCCGCCAACGTGGCGCTGCTGAAAAACGTGGTGATCAAGGCCGATGAGCAGACCAATGCGCTGATCATCACCGCCGCGCCGGACGTGATGCGAGATCTGGAGGCGGTGGTCGCCAAGCTCGACGTGCGCCGCGCGCAGGTGCTGGTCGAAGCGGTGATCGTCGAAGTGCAGGATGGGCAGGGGCTGAACATCGGCGTGCAGTGGGCCAACAAATACGGCGGCGGCACGCAGTTCGCCGGCTCGGCGCCCGGGGTGTCGGCGGGGTTCGAAAACGGCATGAGCGACGTGTTCGGCAAGGCCAACGGCCTGATGACCGGTTTCTACAGCGGTAACTGGGGCGTATTGCTGTCCGCCATCGCCAGCAACAACCAAAACAATATCCTGGCCACGCCGAGCATCGTCACGCTGGATAACGCCGAGGCGGAGTTCAGCGTCGGGCAGGATGTGCCGATCCTGACCGGTTCGCAAACCACCAACAGCGATAACGTCTTCAATACCGTGTCGCGCAAGACGGTGGGGATCAAACTCAAGGTCAAACCGCAGATCAACCAGGGCCAGTCCGTGCTGATGCAGATCGAACAGGAGGTCTCCAGCGTTGCCGACAGCGCCGGCGCCACGCCGGATTCGCTGGGGGCGACCTTCAATATCCGCACGGTCAACAACACGGTGCTGGTGGACAGCGGCGAAACCGTGGTGGTGGGCGGCTTGTTGGACAAGTCCAATTCGGAGCTGGAGAGCAGCGTGCCGATCCTCGGCAAGATCCCGCTGGTGGGGGCGCTGTTTCGCTCGACCGCCACCAAAGCGAGCAAGCGCAATTTGATGCTGTTTATCCGCCCGACCATCATTCGCAGCACCGAGGGGTATGCCCGGCAGAGCCAACGCAAGTTAGGCAAGTTCGACGCCGAGCAGCAGGACGATCCTGAGCTGAATGACGCGCTGCGCGGCGAGATCGCCGGCGATAAGAAGGCGCTCGACAATCGGGCGTTTCTCGCCACCGTTGCCAGTATCGACGCGTTTTATCCGCGGGGAGCCCGCCCGTGAAGCGCCGTTCCGCGGGGCCGCTGCTGCCTTTCGCCTGGGCGCGGCAGCATGGCGTGCTGGCCGTCGATGGGCAGAGCGGCATCCAAATGTATTGCCATCCTGAAACGAGCCACGCCGGGTTGATGGAGGCCTACCGCTGCCTGCCCGGCGAGCCGGCGCTGGCCCGGCTGGAGGTGGAGGCTTTTGATCAACGGCTGGTGGCGCACTACCAGCAGGAAAGCGGCCAGGCGCAGAAAATGATCGACGACCTGGGCGGCGAACTGGATTTTTACGCGCTGGCCGAGGAGCTGCCGCAGCAGCAAGACCTGTTGGACGAACAGGACGATGCGCCGATTATCCGCCTGATCAACGCCTTACTGAGCGAGGCGATCAAAGAGCGCGCCTCCGATATCCACATCGAAACCTACGAGAGCGAGCTGGTGATCCGCTTTCGCATCGACGGCGCGCTGCGGCGGATTCTGGCGCCGCAGCGCAAGCTGGCGGCGCTGCTGGTGTCGCGCATCAAGGTGATGTCGAAGCTGGATATCGCCGAGAAGCGCGTGCCGCAGGACGGGCGCATGGCGCTGAAGGTCGGCGGGCGGGCGATAGACGTGCGGGTGTCGGTGATGCCGGCCAGCCACGGCGAGCGCGTGGTCATGCGCCTGTTGGACAAACAGGGCGTGCGGCTCGAACTGCCCAGCCTGGGTATGGCGCCGGCGCACCAGCAGGCGTTGCTGCGCCTGATCCGCCAGCCGCACGGCATCATTTTGGTCACCGGGCCGACCGGCTCCGGCAAGAGCACCACGCTCTATACCTTGCTGAGCCAGATCAACGATGAACAGCGCAACATCATGACGATCGAAGATCCCGTCGAGTATGAGTTGGCCGGCATCGCGCAGACGCAGGTGAATCCCAAGGTGGACATGACCTTCGCACGCGGCCTGCGCGCGCTGTTGCGGCAGGATCCCGATGTGGTGCTGATCGGCGAGATCCGCGACGGCGAAACGGCGCAGATCGCGGTGCAGGCCTCATTGACCGGGCATTTGGTGCTGTCGACCCTGCATACCAACACGGCGATCGGCGCCGTGACCCGGCTGCGGGACATGGGGGTCGAACCGTTTCTGCTTTCGAGTTCGCTCAGCGGCGTGTTGGCGCAGCGCCTGGTGCGTCGGCTTTGTCCGCAGTGCCGCGAGCCCTATGCGCTGTCTGACGCGCAGCGGCGCCTGCTGGGGCTGCCACCGACGCAGGCGGTGACCTGCTGGCGTCCGTTGGGGTGCGAGGCCTGCGGCGGGCAGGGATATCACGGTCGAATCGGCTTGCACGAACTGTTGGTGCTGGATGAACCGATGCGCATGGCGATCCATCGCGGTGACGGCGAGCTGGACATCGCGAAACTGGCCGCCGAACGCTATCTGCCGCTGCGCCAGGATGGGATCGCCAAGATGCGCGCCGGGGAGACCAGCCTGGAGGAAGTGCTGCGAGTGACGCGCGAAGGGGACGGCGATGAAGTTTGATTATCGCGCCTGCGATCGTGAGGGGCGCACCCAGCGCGGCGTGTTGGAGGCGGATTCTCTGCGCCACGCCCGCGATCGGCTGCGTGAAAAGGGGTGGCAGGTGCTGGCGGTGCAAGCGCGCGGGCGGCCCGCTTTCGCCGGCATGTTGGCCGGCCGCTGGATGAGCGGCGTGAGCAGCGGCGATGTGGCGCTGTTGACCCGGCAGCTGGCGACGCTGCTCTCCGCTGCGCTGCCGCTCGAGGAAGCGTTGATGGCGGTGGCGCGGCAAACGGAGAAAAAAGGCCTGCAGGCGGCGTTGGCTCAGGTGCGGCAGCGCATTCTGGAGGGCTTCCCGCTGGCGCAGGCTTTAGGGCAGCATCCGCGGATTTTTGACCGTCTCTACTGCGCCATGGTGGCGGCCGGTGAGATTTCCGGCCATCTGGCGCCGGTGCTGGAGCGGCTGGCCGACTACGTCGAACAGCGCCAGCAAATGAAGAACAAGATCGTGCAGGCGCTGGTGTACCCAATGGTGCTGACGGCGGTGGCGATCGGCGTAGTGGCGATCCTGTTGACGGCGGTGGTGCCGAAGGTGATCGAACAGTTTGTGCATATGAAACAGACCTTGCCGCTGTCGACCCGGATGCTGCTCGGCGCCAGTGACGGGCTGCGCCAATGGGGGGCATTGGCGCTGATGTTGGCGCTGGCGAGTCTCGGCGCTTTCCGCTATCGCCTGCGGGATCCGGCGCGGCGCGTGCGCTGGCATGCGTTCATCCTGCGGTTGCCGGTGGTCGGCAAACTGTCGCTGGCGGTGAATACGGCGCGCTACGCCAAAACGCTGAGCATTTTGAACGCCAGCGCGGTGCCGTTGCTGGAGGCGATGCGCATCAGCGCCGGTGTGTTGGGCAACGACGCCGCCCGCGAACGGCTGCTGGCGGCGATGGAGCGGGTGCGGGAGGGCGAAGGGTTATCGCCGTCGCTCGAGGGCACCGCGCTGTTCTCGCCGATGATGCGGCACATGATCATGTCCGGCGAGCGCAGCGGTGAGCTGGACATGATGCTCGAGCGGGCGGCGACGATGCAGCAAGAGGCTTTCAGCCGGCAAATCACGCTGGCGCTGGGGCTGTTCGAGCCTTTATTGGTGATCGCGATGGCCGGTTCGGTGCTGTTCATCATTTTGGCCATCCTGCAGCCGATATTGCAGCTCAATAATATGGTCGGCTAATCATGCCGTTAATGGAGATTAAAGTGAGTCATATCAGCAAAATACGCAGATCGCGGCAGCGAGGGTTTACGCTGCTGGAAATCATGGTGGTGATCGTCATTCTGGGGCTGTTGGCCAGCCTGACCATTCCAAGCCTGATGGGAAACAAGGAGAAGGCCGATCGGCAAAAGGCCGCCAGCGATATCGTGGCGCTGGAGAACGCGCTGGATATGTACAAGCTGGATAACGGGCGTTATCCCAGCGCGGAGCAGGGGCTGGCGGCGCTGGTGACCCGGCCGGTGTTGGCACCGATCCCGAGGAATTATCCCGAAGACGGCTATATTCGCCGGTTGCCGCAAGATCCCTGGGGGCAGGAGTACCGTCTGCGCAACCCGGGGCGCCACGGCAAGCTGGACGTGTTTTCTCTGGGCCAGGACGGCGTTGCCGACACCGATGACGACATCGGCAACTGGGTGGCCGACGCCAAGGCGCCATGAGGCGTATACGCGGCTTTACGCTGCTGGAGATCATGCTGGTATTGCTGTTGCTGGGAGTGACCAGCGGCCTGGTGATGCTGAGTTTTCCTGCGGGTGAGAAGCCGCTGGCTCGGCAGGGGGAGCGGCTGAACCATTGGCTGTATGCCCTCGCCGAGCGGGCCGAACGTGAAGGGGTGAGTTATGGCGTGGCGTTCGCCAGCGGCGGTTGGCGCAGCGTCGTCGCCGAAGAGGGGCGGGATGAATACGTTTTGCCGGAGGGCATCGCGCTGCGGCTGAGCGTTGAGGGGCAAGCCGTCACGCTTGACGACGCGGCGGCGCAGATGCCGCAGGTGTGGCTGTATCCGGGGGGCGAAACCACCGCGTTCAGCGTGGCGCTGTCGCAGGGCAAGTGCCAGTGGCGATTGCAGGCACCCGGTTACTTCGTATTTGAAACGACGGATATTCGTTGCGATGACGCGGAAAATTAAACGCCAGCGGGGTATGACGCTGCTGGAGGTAATGGTGGCCTTGATGATCTTCGCCATCGGCTGCCTGGCGCTGATCAACAGCACCGGCGGCCAGGTGCGCAGCCTGAGCGCGATCGAAGCCAAGAGCGTTGCGCTGTGGGTGGCGGACAACCAGTTGACGCTGCTGCAGCTCGACCCGTATCCGCCGACGCTGGCCTGGCATTCGGGCACTGCGGCGATGGCCGGTGAAACCTGGCACTGGCGCTATCGCGGGCAGGAGACCAGCGACGCCGGAATGCGGGCGATCGCGATTGAAGTCCGGCGCGATCCGCAGGATCGCAACGCGCTGGTGGAGATGCTGGCCTACAGGGCACTGCCATGAAACGCGGTTCGCAATGCGGTTTTACGCTGGTGGAAATGCTGCTGGCCATCGCCTTGTTCGCCATGCTGTCGCTCACCGCGCTGGCGGTCTTTAGGGGCGTGCTGAAAAGCGATGAAATCACCCGGCGCAAATCGACGCAGCTGACCCAGCTGCAACGGGCGCTGGCGATCGTCGAACGCGATTTCACTCATGCGCAGGCGCGGGCGCCGATTGGCGATAAGCGCTTGCCGGCGGTGCCGGAGTTCGCGGTGCGGCAGACGGTGGGCGAGGACGCGGATATACAGCTGCTGCTGATCCGAAACGGCTGGCCGAATCCACACGCTCGGCTGCCGCGCGCCACGCTGGAGCGGGTGGAGTATCGCTACCGGCAGGGGCGGCTCGAGCGTCTCAGCTATCCGAGTTTGGGCAGCCCGCAGGCGGCGGCGCGCAGCGTGCTGCTGCTGCCGGAGGTGACGCGGTTCCGCCTGCGCTTTTACCTGCAGGGCGAATGGTTGACGGCCTGGCGCGCCGGCGGGCTGCTGCCGCAGGCGGTGGAAATCGTCGTCGAAACCCCCGCGCTGGGGGAGGTGCGCCGCATCGTCACGGTGCCCGCCGCGAGGCCATCATGAAAAAACAACGCGGTATGGCGCTGTTGATGGTGCTGCTGCTGATGTCGCTGATGGCGATCGTGGCGATCAATATCAACGATAACTGGCAGCGTTCGCTGGCGCGCACCCAGTCTCAACAGGATCGGCTGAAGGCCAAATGGCTGCTGCTGGGCGGGGAGATCTACGCCCAACAGCGATTGCGGCAGGCGGGAGAGAAGCGCAAGGCCTGGGGGGCATCAGGAGCGGCGTTCAGTATGCGTACCGAAGAGGGGGAGGTGACGATACGCCTGCGCCGCGTCGATGCCTGTTTCAACCTAAACGCCCTGATCCGCGCCGCCGGCCCAACGGAGGCCGGGAATAGCGAGGGGGTTCCCCCCAATAAGGAGAGGCGGATATTCATGCTGTTACTGAACAACCTGGGGATCGCCGACGCGCAGGCGGGCGCGATTGCCGAGGCCATCGTCGCCAGGGGCAATGACGAGGGGTATCTGATGGGGAATGTCAGCGAACTGCGGGAGCTGGCCAGCATCGATCGTGAGCTTTACCTGCGCCTGGCACCGCAGCTTTGTGCGGCGCCGGATGCCGAACTGCGCATCAACCCGGATGCCGTGAGCGAGGCGCAATTACCGCTGCTGCGGGCGATGCTGATGAACGCCCTGAGCGATGAACGGCTGCGGGCGCTGCTGGCGGCCCGTCCGCCGCAGGGCTGGCAGACGCTGGCGTTTTTGTCGCAGGAAAAAGCGCTGCAAGACTTGGGTGACGACGATCTCGGCGAGCGATTGACGTTCGACGATAGCCGCTGGATTGCGCAGCTGCAGCTGACGCTGAACGACGGGCGCTATCGGCTCGTCAGCGCGTTGCAACCGGGCCAGTCAGGCGTCACGGTCAGCGGACGCCTGTTCGACAGAGGGGAGGGGTAAAGGGTGGCGAATACAATCCTGCTTATCGCGCTGAGCGAGGACTTGATGGCCGATGTGCGCTGGGGCCGCGTCGGCGAGACGAGTTGCCGTTTCGCCGCCCACCTCGATCTGACCGAAGGCGGCGGCGAGTTGGCGGCCATGGCACAGGGCAGCCGCGTCGTGGTGTTGGTGCCTGCCCGTCATGTGGCGCTGAGGCAAACGACATTCCAGGGCAAGGCCCGGCAGGCGACGCCGCTGGCGCTGGCCTACGCCCATGAGGCCGGGTTATTGGCCGATGCCGAGCAGATGCACTGGGCGGTGCTGGACAAGGCGCAGCGCGATTTCACCCTCGCCGGCGTCGCGCTGACGCAGATGCAGGAATGGGTCGAGCGCCTGAGCGCCAGCGGCATTCGCGCCGATAAAATGCTGCCCGACGTGCTGGCATTGCCGCTGCCCGGCCAATGCAGCGCGCTGCATTGGCGCAACCACTGGTTGATCCGAACGGGAAACGGGCAGGGAATGCAGCTGCCCGACGCCTGGCTGGGCTGCGCTTCACTGCCGACGCCGGACTGGTGTCTGCACCGCGGCGGGGAGGTTCCGGCGGGCTGGGAAGCGGCGCGCATTGACGAGGATCCGCTCTGGCGACTGGCGGAAGAGGCCTGGAACAGTACATTCACGCTGCTGCAGGGACGTTTCAAACCGAGCGTACGCTGGCCGCGCCGCCTGCCCGACAAGACCGCCTGCGCGCTGCTGTTGCTCAGCGGTTCGCTGCTGGTGGGCGGTTTGCACCACCAACAGATGGCCCGGCAGAGCGAGAGCCAGATTGCGGCGCTCTCACGGCACCTGCTGCCGGGCCAGGCCGCGTCGGCGTTTGCCGAGCAGGCGGCGAAAGCGCGGGTGCGGCGTATGCAGGATGCCCTGAATGCGCCGCAGCTGTTCAGGCTGTTGCCCTACGCGGCCGGGGCGCTCGCGTTATGGGCGCCCCCGCAGCTGCAGGCGCTGGCTTTCGACGCCGCCGACGATCGTCTGGTGGTGACGGTGAACAGAAACGACGTGCCGCTGCCGGCGCCGGTTAACGACGGCGAGGTCAGCATGGCGTTCAGCGAGGGCGGTGCGTCCAACCAGGCGATCCTGACGGTGAGAGGTGAGCGATGAATATCGGGTGGCGCGATAAGGCGTTGCGGCGGGCGGTGCTGTTAAGCCTGTTGCTGCTGGCAGCCTGCGGCTACTGCCTGTATCAGTTTTCACAGGCGCAGAAAAGCGCACAGCGCCTGGCCGCGCTGCAGGGGCAGGCACGCGTCATCCAGCAACTGCAGGCGCGCTTGCCGCTGGATGCCGCTGCGCGCGAGCAACTGCCGGAGCGGCTGCGGCAGAGCGCGCAGGCGTTCCGCATCCCCATCGTCGCCCTGACGGAAAGTGATGCGCAGATGCAGGTGGGGCTGCCGCCCGTGCCGTTTGAAAGCCTGCTGTCGTGGCTGGCCGCCCTGCAGCGTGAGCATGGCATCCGCGTGCTGGCGCTCGCCGTGGAGCGCGCGGAGCAGGCGCCGGGCGTAGTGCAGGTCAACCTGCTGCGGGTAACGACGCAGCCGTCGATGTAACCCACGCTAACGAATCATCAGGAATCAAAAAAATCATGCTATTTGCCCTAAACGCGGCGGCGGATGAACACTGGCTGTTATTTAGCGCCGTGTTGAGTCTGTGCGTCGGCAGTTTTATTAACGTAGTCGTTTATCGGCTGCCCATTATGCTTGAGCGCGAAATGGAAACGGCGCAGGCCGAGCGGTTCGATCTCTTTTGGCCGCATTCATTCTGTCCGTCATGCACAAAAAAATTATCGGCGTTCGATAATATTCCTTTATTAAGTTGGCTGCTGTTGCGTGGCCGCTGTCGTTATTGCCGCCGTCCTATTGCCGTGCGTTATCCACTGCTGGAATTATTTCTGATGCTGATGGGGATAACGCTGGCCTGGCGGCTCGGCATCGGGGTGGATTGGTTTTTCATGCTGGTGTTGGTTGCGCTGTTGCTGGCGTTGGCGGCGATCGACAACCAATGTCAGCTGCTGCCGGATTGCCTGACGCTATCGCTGCTGTGGATCGGCTTACTGTGGCATTGTCTGGCGCACCCGGCCTTTTTGCCGGCGGCGGTCATTGGCGCGATGGCGGGCTATCTGGCGCTCTGGCTATTGTATTGGGGATTTCGTTTGGCGACCGGCCGCGAGGGGCTGGGATACGGCGATTTCAAACTGTTGGCGGCGCTTGGCGCCTGGGGCGGCTATGCCGCTTTGCCGTCGATCCTGCTGTTCGCCTCCGCCGGCAGCCTGCTGTGGCTGTTGCTGCGCGCGTGGCGCGGCGGCGATGCGGCCCAACCCCTGCCCTTCGGGCCGGGGCTGGCGACGGCGGGCGCCGGCGCGGTGGCCTGTCAGTGGCTTGCG
This sequence comes from Serratia sp. CY31944, assembly GCF_052169175.1. Taxonomy (NCBI): domain Bacteria; kingdom Pseudomonadati; phylum Pseudomonadota; class Gammaproteobacteria; order Enterobacterales; family Yersiniaceae; genus Serratia; species Serratia sp. CY31944. The sequence continues at coordinate 117,498 of NZ_JBJNLG010000006.1, read as the reverse complement.
CTGCCGATAGGGGGCTAACGCAGCTGGGCTAAAAAAGGCGCCAGCGAGCGGTTGAGTCCACGGCACTTTTCCTGCAGCGGCGTGGCGTCGGCCTCCAGCTGCGCGGCGACGTGTTTACCCGCCGCAAGCAGTTGGGCGCGATTGAGCGCCGGCGTCCAATCTTTTTCCTTCGCTTCCTGCAGCGCCGCCGCCGCGAGCTTATCGCCGGCCGGAATATCGGCGCGGTTGCACCTGTCTCTTAGAAATTGACCGGCGCCGACCAGCGACGACAGCTGGTCGCGTTGGGTAGCGGCGTCAGGAGCCGATTTGGCGGCGTGCTGGCAGCCGGATAACAGCAGGGATGCCACGATCGCTGCGGCAATATTTTTCAATGTCACGTTATTTTCTCTGCGGTGTTGGTTCGGTGTATTTATTTTCTTGCTCGGTGCTACGGTATTTCACGCTTTCCGGATTATTTTAAACGTTTGTCATGCCATTTAATATCATGACGATATTAGGTTTTATTATTTTAATGCATTCTAAGTGCCGGGCGTTCAGGGCTTCTACTTATTATTCCTCTCGCGGTATCGCCGCATCTCTTTGAGTTTCTTCTCACTCAGTTGGAATCCAATAAATTTAACTGGAGTCGTAATGAAATTATCCAAAATCGCCCTGATGATGGCAACGCTCGCGGCCTCCTCGGCCGCCTGGTCGCACGGTTATATCGAAGTGCCCGAGAGCCGCGCCTACAAGTGCAAGCTGGGCAGCAACACCGACTGCGGCCGGGCGCAGTGGGAACCGCAGAGCGTCGAGCAGGTTTCCGGCTTCCCTGGCGGCGCGACGCCGCTCGACGGCCAGCTGGCCAGCGGCGGGGTGAACGGCTTCGAGTCGTTGGATCGCCAGGGCGTCAACGTCTGGGCGTTGAATACCATGAAGCCGGGGCCACAGACGTTCACCTGGTACCACACCGCCAAGCACAAAACCAATAACTGGCGTTACTACATCACCAAACAAGACTGGGACGTGAACAAGCCGCTGTCGCGCGAGGCCTTCGAAAAAGAGCCGTTCTGCGAGATTGATGGCCATGCCAAGCCGCCAAAAGATCGCGAAGTGCACCAGTGCGTGGTGCCGGAGAGAACCGGCTATCAGGTGATTTACGGCGTGTGGGAAATCAATGACACGGTAAACAGTTTCTATCAGGTGGTTGACGTTAACTTCGAAGACGACGGCGTCGTGTCGGAATGGCGCAAGCAGCTGCAAGGTTCCCTCACCGGTAAAAACCTGCAGGTTGGCGACAAGGTGATCGCCCGCTTCTTCGATGCGGACGGTGAAGTGCTGACGATGAAAACCGAACTGGCGATCGACAGTGAGACGCTGACCGACAAAAACCGCTGGGGTCACGCGCTGGCCAGCAAGATCAACACCGAACAGAAAGCGGTGCGTGCCGGGGTGAAAGACGGCAAAGGCAACGTCAATCCGGTGTTTGGCAATAACGCGGTCTACGCCAAGCAGGGCAGCACGATGAAGAGCGTGGTGATTTCCTATGAGGAAGAAACGCCGGCTATCACCGAAGAGATCCGCATCGGCAACCTGTCCAGCACCAAAATCAAGGACGGCAAAGCTCAGCTGACCTTCAATGCCGAGGTCAAAGGCAAACTGACGGTTGAAGCGCGCGTTTACGACCACGGCCAGACGGAAAAAGGCTACCTGAAAGCGACGCTGGAAGACGCCAGCCAGCCGCTGACTATGGCGCTGAGCAACGTCAGCGAAGGCCACCACATGCTGAAAGTGATCGCCAGCAATGACAACGGGCAGAGCATTCAACCAGATATCGAAAACTTCAACCTGGAAGCGGAATCCACCGGCGGTGGCGGTGGCGGCGGCAACGGCGACTATAACTTCGTCTTCCCGAACGCGCTGAGTAAATACACTGCCGGCACCACGGTGCTGCAACCGAAAGACGGCAAGGTATATCAGTGCAAACCTTTCCCTTACAGCGGTTACTGCATGCAGTGGAACAGCGGCGCGACTCACTTTGAGCCGGGCGTGGGTTCCAACTGGCAGGATGCCTGGGTCGTGAAAAAGTAAGTGTAAATCGGATAGCCAAGCGGCCAGCGATGGCCGCTTTTAAAGGAGTTTTATGTCACACGAACCTGCCCGTTACGATCTTTTCAGTCGGTTACTGCATTGGGGCATTGCCGCCGTGATGATCTACGTAATGATCGTTGGTTATTCACTGCATTTTATGACGGATGCACGCATCTTCGCCTTTTTCTCCGTGACCAATATGTCGCTGGCCTTGGTGCTGACACCGCTGATGGCGGCGCGCTTTATCTGGCGTTTTTTCCGGCCTAAGGTGCCCTATGGCGATATGCTGCAAGGGCACGAGAAGGGATTGGTGCATTTGCTGCACGAAATATTCTACCTGCTGATTTTCGTGGTGCTGCTCAGTGGATTCCTTATGCTGGAGCACGGCTTTGCCGTTTTCGGCGCGATCGACTTCCCTCGCCCGATAACAAATCTCGACGTTAACCGCTTCTTTTTCGCCGTGCACCGTTATTCGTGCATCGCGCTGTCGGCCATGATCGTGCTGCACATAGCGGCGGTGATTAAACACCACTGCTTCGCCGGGCAGGCGATTTTGCGCCGCATGCTCTGATTTTACGGGGCGATCACGCCGCCCGGCGAGGCAGTGCGGCGGCGTGGCCGCGAAGGTAATAGGGAAGAGCGACGGCATGACCGTGACGCGTGTGGCCGATAAGCAGGGAGTGCGAGAGACAGCACGCGTTAATCGCGTTAAGGCGTAATACCCCGGACAGGAACAGAGAATTGTTTCTATTTATTATTAACGATAAAAATGAACGTAATTAACATTTCATTGTCAATAGGAAAAATACGTATTCAGTTTGAACATTGAAGCCGATAAAAGCATCGGCTCAACGCGTTGGGGGATGATTATCTGACATATTTCCAAACGGAGGTGGGGATTTTGTCATACAGTTTGTTCATGGTGAGCTCCGCCAGACGGTGATCGGCCGCTGAGTAAAACAGCTCCAGTTCATCATCGGAAAGCTCGTACTTATTTTTCTCAATAACACGTTCGAGAGTATCAATCGTGGTGCATTTACGTAAACGCATCAGATAGTCGGTTTTAGTCATGGTGGCCTTTAGTTTAATAACCGTAAAATAGCTCGGGAATAATTATCCCCTAAGTTTTCATTGTCGTACAGATGTCCTCTCCTGAGAACATTCTGAATAATCTCGCCTTGGTTTTTTGCCAGCGGCGCAGGTCGGAATCATTGATACCGTAGCTGCTGAACAGCGTATAGGTATCATCGAGATATTCTTCGACTAACTCCGACAGGTCTGATTCGTCCATGTATTTAATTTTATAACTCATCACAAACGAAGCGATATGTTCGATCAACTCATTAAGCTGCAGGTTGACGGAGGACGTCGGATCGTTGACCCACCCATGGTGACTGTCTCCCAGGGTAGCGATACCTTCATCATACAAATTTTCGCACAAGAATTTGAGCTGAGCAATGTCGTGTCGCTTAGGCGAATACTCATCCATATCATCCCCTCCGTAAGTCTTAATTGCGGTGTGATAACACTATGTGAGTAAGCTGATTTACATCATGGACGGAGGCAGCTTAACGGTGGTTAAATAAACTTCCCGTAAAATGAATATAAATCATTTTTTCGCGTTTGGCCTGCAGTTATTACGTAAACTTACAATTCATCCGCAGTTGATGGCCGAGAGTTATCAATGATGTCGAAGATTAAACCCCGCTCCGTCACTCGGAACCGTACGCTGTCGTTGATGATATCTTCGCTGTTGATATCCAGACAGGCATTAAAAATGCCCCACTTATAGCGATAACTCATTGAATAATCGCCGTCACCTTGTCGTACTATATCAAGTATTTCTAATGAATCTTCGGCATAGCGTGCGCTTTCAGAATAAAAACTGAGTCCGCTGGTCAGCGCCGGCACTAACTCCGCTATATTGTCATTAATCACTTTCTTTAATTTTTTAACAGAAAGTGCGTTGACGTCCAGGTTACAGGCAAGGGTAACAAGCATTAATCTCGGCCAACAGCAATGTTATCTGCTTATCTTACTCCTTTTTCACTCACGCCGGTAAATTTTTCGATTTACCGCTGTTCTTTACCTTATGCCAACATTTCAACCGAATGGGAATATCCCTGAATTTGATAAGGAGGCTGCGGGGGAAGCGCCGCTGCGCGAGGGACTGTTACGTTCCGTTGCATTATTGTCGCGCCATAGCTTGAGATGTGGTAATGGGTGTGATGTTATATTATAACTGTTAACCCATCATTTTGGTCACCACATTGACTCCCTCTTCACAACATGACGCCGCGCCGTCACTGAATTCGTTGTTTACCACCTCCGCCGCCGCGCGCTGTGCGGGGGCCGTTGCGCTGCTGGCCCTGCTGTGGCTCGGCATCTTCTGGGCGGTATCGCTGCCATGATCTCCTTGCGCCAACTGGCGATAGGCTATGGCGTCACGCCGCTTTTCCCGCCGCTGAGCGGGCAGTTCAGCGCCGGTTCGTTAACCGCGGTGGTGGGCGTCAACGGGGCCGGGAAATCGACGTTGCTGAAAACGCTCGCCGGATTGTTGCCGCCGCTGGGCGGCAGTCTGAGTTTTAGCGGCGGCAAGCCACCGCGCAGGGCTTATCTACCGCAGCAGGCCGAGTTGGATCGGCAATTCCCGATCGCGGTAAGCGATCTGGTGTCGATGGGCTGTTGGCCGCAAAGCGGCATGTTCGGCGGCATGAACAGGCGCGCGGCAAGCCAGGTCAATGAGGCGCTGGCGAACGTTGGCATGAGCGCGCTGGCGCGCAGCCCGGTGGGCGAACTGTCCGGCGGCCAGCTGCAGCGGGTGCTGTTTGCGCGCCTGCTGGTTCAACCGGCGCCGCTGATTTTGCTGGATGAACCTTTCACCGGCATCGACAGCGCCACCACGCAGATCCTGCTGCAGGCGATCGCGCAACTGCACCGGCAGGGGAAAACGGTGATCGCCGTGCTGCACGATATGTCGATGGTCGCCGAGCATTTTCCACAGGTGCTGTTGCTGACGCCGCAGGCTTGCCACTGGGGCGCGGCCGAGCGGGTATTGGAACAGGTGCCGAGGTATCACGCCGCCGAACGGCAGCCGGATCTGCGGGCGGTGGCGCGATGATGCTGTGGCATGGGCTTATCGATCCTTTCCTCTCTTTCGGTTTTATGCGCCGCGCGCTCATGGCGTGCCTGGCGTTGTCGCTCAGCGCCGCCCCGCTGGGCGTGTTTTTGCTGCTGCGCCGCATGAGCCTGGTGGGGGATGCCTTGTCCCACGCGGTGTTGCCGGGCGCGGCGATCGGCTATCTGATCTCCGGTATGTCGCTGGTGGCGATGGGGGTGGGCGGCTTTATCGCCGGGCTGGCGGTGGCGATGCTGTCCGGCCTGGTGAGCCGCCGCACGCCGCTGAAAGAGGACGCCAGCTTCGCCGGGTTCTATCTGGGCTCACTGGCGCTGGGGGTCACGCTGGTCTCGCTGCGCGGCTCCAGCGTGGATCTGCTGCACGTGCTGTTCGGTTCGATCCTGGCGGTGGATGCGCAGGCGATGCTGATGGTCGGAGCGATCGCCTCGGTTTCGCTGCTGGCGCTGGCGGCGCTGTACCGTGCATTGGTGATCGAGTCCTTCGACGTCACGTTCCTGCGCGTCAATGCGCCGCGCCGGTTGGCGCTGATCCACGGCCTGTTTCTGGCGCTGGTGGTGGTCAATCTGGTGGCGGGATTCCAGATCCTCGGCACCCTGATGTCGGTGGGGCTGATGATGCTGCCTGCCGCCAGCGCGCGCTTCTGGGCGCGCAATCTGCCGCAGACGCTGGCGACGGCGATGGGCATCGGCGCGCTTTCCAGCCTGATTGGGTTGGTGTGGTCCTATTACGCTTCGCTGCCCGCCGGCCCGGCGATCGTGCTCAGCGCCAGCGTCATCTTTTTCGTCTCGATCCTGTTTGGAACGCGCGGAGGCATTTACGCCTTCGCGCGCCGTTGAGAAGTGCCATTTGCAAGGAGAAAGTATGAAACGTTTACCTATATCGCTGGCGGTCGCTGCGCTGCTGGCCAGCCCATTGGCGATGGCGAAGACCGTCGACGCCGTCGCCAGCTTTTCCATTCTGGGGGATATCGTCAAACAGGTGGGGGGCGATCATGTCAAGGTCAGCACGCTGGTGGGGCCGGATGGCGATCCGCACAGTTTCGAGCCTTCGCCGCAGGACGGCAAAAAGTTGGCTCAGGCTGATGTGGTATTCGTCAGCGGACTGGGGCTGGAAGGGTGGATCGATCGCCTGGTCAGCGCTTCGGGTTATAAAGGGCAGGTGATCACCGCTTCACAGGGCATCAGCACCCGCCAGATGGAGGAGGACGGCAAAGCGATTACCGATCCTCACGCCTGGAACAGCATGAAAAACGGCGTGCAGTACGCCACCAACGTGATGAACGCCCTGATTGCCGTCGATCCCGAGGATGCCAACTATTTTCGCCAGCGCGGGGCCGAATACATTCAGCAACTGCAAAAGCTGGACCTGTGGGCCAAAACCCAGTTCGCCGCAGTGCCGCCACAGAAACGTAAAGTGCTGACCAGCCATGATGCTTTTGGTTACTTTGGGCAAGAGTATGGCGTCACCTTCCTTGCCCCGGTCGGATTTTCCACCGAGGCCGAAGCCAGCGCCAGCGACGTGGCCGGCCTGATCAAGCAGATCAAACAGGAAAAGGTCAACGCTTACTTTATCGAGAATCAGACCGATCCGCGGTTGGTGAAACAGATTGCCGCCGCCACCGGCGCCAAGGCGGGCGGCGAGCTGTACCCTGAAGCGCTCTCCCGTGCGGGCGGCCCGGCGGCCACCTATGAACAGGCGTTCAAACACAATGTCGACGTGCTGCTGAGCAGCATGAAGTAACCTCTGCCCCCGCCTGCCGGCGGGGGACAGCTTGCAGGCACTTTCTCGCCATAAAAAAAGCCCCGTTGAGCAGCAACGGGGCTTTGCGACAGATGACACTGGGGAGTTAACGCTTTTTCTTACGTCCCTGTACCGCTTTGAATCGCGGATTGCTTTTACAGATCACATAGATGCGGCCACGACGACGCACGACTTTGCAATCCGGGTGGCGATTTTTCGCCGAACGCAATGAACTCAATACCTGCATGGGATTTCCTTGTTACTTATTGCCGATAAAGCGGCCAAAGCGCTGCTGGAAGCGCGCCGTGCTGCCTTCTTTGGAATAGTCTTTCTGCTTGCCGGTGTAGTACGGATGCGAAGCGGAAGAGACGTCGAGGGTGACATACGGCCAGCTTTCGCCGTCCAGCTCGATGGTGCGATCGGTTTTGATGGTCGATCCCACTTTAAAGTAGGCGTTGGCGCTGACGTCGTGGAAGACCACGGTGCGGTAATCGGGATGGATGCCGGGTTTCATAATGGCTCTCTCGTGTAATGTTATACTATAACAATAATTATGCGCCGACCCGGCTTCGCGATCAAGCGTAAATTGCGCCCACGAGTGAATTAATGAGAACGGTTTGCATTAAGCAACTGAAGCAAAAGAAAAAGGCCGCATGCGCGGCCTTTTCGATTATCGGGTGAATGTCACATCACTGAGCGATCAGTGGTGCTCTACCGGATGGCTGTGTTCCAGGTCTTCGTTCTTCTTGCTGAAGCGGCGGCGAACCACCACGAAGAACACCGGCACGAAGAAGATCGCCAAGACGGTGGCGGTGATCATCCCGCCCATTACGCCGGTACCTACCGCGTTCTGTGCGCCGGAGCCCGCACCGCTGCTGATAACCAGCGGCAGAACCCCGAGGATGAAGGCCAGAGACGTCATCAGGATTGGACGCAGACGCATACGCACCGCTTCCAACGTCGCTTCGATCAGGCCTTTGCCTTCTTTCTCCATCAGATCCTTGGCGAATTCCACGATCAGGATGGCGTTCTTCGCCGATAGACCGATGGTGGTCAGCAGCCCCACCTGGAAGTACACGTCGTTGTTCATGCCGCGCATCGTCGCGGCCAGCAACGCACCGATAACCCCCAGCGGCAATACCAGCATGACCGAGAACGGCACGGACCAGCTTTCATACAGCGCCGCCAGACACAGGAACACCACCAGAATCGAGATGGCGTACAGCGCCGGCGCCTGGTTGCCCGACAGACGTTCCTGATAGGACATGCCGGTCCAGTCGTAACCGATGCCGCTTGGCAGTTTGGACGCCAGCTGTTCCATCAGGTTCATCGCTTCACCGGTACTCTTGCCTGGTGCGGCCTGGCCCAGAATTTCCATCGACGGCAAGCCGTTATAGCGTTCCAGGCGCGGTGAGCCGTATTCCCATTTCGCCGAAGAGAAGGCGGAGAATGGCACCATCTGGCCGCTCGTGCCGCGCACGTACCACTTGTTGATGTCTTCCGGCAGCATACGGAACGGCGCGTCGGCCTGTACGTATACCTTCTTCACACGACCGCGGTCGATGAAGTCGTTGACGTACGAGCCGCCCAGCGCGGTGCTCAGCGTGCTGTTGATGGTGGTGATGCTGACGCCCAGCGCCTTGGCTTTCTCCTGATCGACGATCAGTTTGAACTGCGGCGTATCTTCCAGGCCGTTCGGGCGCACGCCCACCAGCACGTCCGGATGTTGAGCAACCATGCCCAACAGCTGGTTACGCGCTTCGGTCAGTTTCTCGTGCCCCAGGCCGCCCTGGTCAATCAGCTCGAAGTCGAAGCCGGTGGCGGTACCGAGTTCGATGATCGCCGGCAGGTTGAACGGGAATACCAGGCCTTCTTTAATCTGCGAGAATGCGCCCATGGCGCGACCCGCGATCGCTTCGACCTTGTTCTCGCTCCCTGGACGCTCGCCCCAGTCTTTCAGGCTGACGAATGCCAGGCCGTTGTTCTGGCCGTTACCGTTGAAGCCGAAGCCCGCGACGGTAAACACCGAAACCACGTTGTCCTTTTCCTTGTTCAGGAAGTAGTCGGAGACTTCTTCCAGAACTTTGTTGGTGCGGGACTCGGTGGCGCCGGCAGGCAGCTGCACCATGGTCAACAGGATGCCCTGATCTTCGTCCGGCAGGAACGAGGAAGGCAGGCGCAGGAACAGCAGGCCCATGCCAACCACGATCAGCAGGTAGATGATCAGATAGCGGCCGGTGCTGCGCAGGATGTTGCCCACGCTGTCGGTATAGTGATGCGTGCTTTTCTCGAACATGCGGTTAAACCAGCCGAAGAAGCCTGTTTTAACCCCGTGATCGCCTTTCGGGATCGGTTTGAGCATGGTGGCGCACAGCGCCGGCGTCAGGATCAAGGCCACCAGCACCGACAGCGCCATCGCGGACACGATGGTGATCGAGAACTGGCGATAGATGGCGCCGGTTGAACCGCCGAAGAACGCCATCGGCACGAATACCGCCGACAGCACCATGGCGATACCCACCAGCGCGCCCTGAATCTGGCCCATCGATTTACGGGTGGCTTCTTTCGGCGGCAGCCCCTCTTCGGCCATGACGCGCTCGACGTTTTCCACCACCACGATGGCGTCATCCACCAGCAGGCCGATCGCCAACACCATGCCGAACATCGTCAGGGTGTTTATCGAGAAGCCGAACGCCGCGAGTATCGCAAAGGTCCCCAGCAGCACCACCGGCACCGCGATGGTTGGGATCAGCGTCGCGCGGAAGTTCTGCAGGAACAGATACATCACCAGGAATACCAGGATGATGGCTTCGATCAGCGTTTTCACCACTTCGTTGATGGAGATCTTAACGAACGGGGTGGTGTCGTACGGATAAACCACTTTCATCCCTTGCGGGAAGAATGGCGTCATCTTGGCCAGCTCATCTTTCACACCTTTGGCGGTGTTCAAGGCGTTGGCGCCGGTTGCCAGTTTGATACCCAGACCGGCGGCAGGCTTACCGTTATAGCGAGCGGTAACGGCATAGCTTTCCGCGCCGCGCTCGATGTGAGCGACGTCGCGCAGGCGTACCTGGGAACCGTCGGTATTCACCTTCAGCAGGATCTTGCCGAACTCTTCCGGCGAAGTCAGACGGGTCTGCGCGATGATCGAGGCGTTCAACTGCTGCCCCGGCACCGGCGGCAGGCCGCCCAGCTGGCCTGCGGCGATCTGGTTGTTCTGCTCGGTGATGGCGGAGGTCACGTCCGTGGTCGTCAGCTGGTAGTTGTTCAGCTTGTTCGGATCCAGCCAGATACGCATCGCGTACTGGGCACCGAACAGCTGCACTTCACCCACGCCGGACGAACGGCTGATCGGATCCTTGATGTTGGACGCCACGTAGTCCGCAATATCGTCCTGAGTCATGTTCGGATCGTCGGAAACGAAGCCGGCCACCATCAGGAAGCTGCTGCTGGATTTTTCTACTTTCAGGCCCTGTTGCTGAACTTCTTGCGGCAGCAACGGGGTGGCCAACGACAGTTTGTTCTGGACCTGAACCTGCGCGATGTCAGGATCGGTGCCGGATTCAAACGTCAGGGTAATGGTGACGCTACCAGAGGAATCACTGGTGGAGGACATGTACATCAGGTTATCGATACCGTTCATGTTCTGTTCGATAATCTGCGTGACGGTATCCTGCACCGTTTTGGCATCTGCGCCCGGGTAGTTGGCGGAAATACTCACCGCCGGCGGTGCAATAGTGGGATACTGCGCAATAGGCAGTTTCATTATTGCAAGCACCCCCGCCAACATGACGATGATGGCGATTACCCAGGCGAAAATTGGGCGGTCTATAAAGAACTTAGCCATGTATTACAGGCTCCTTTTTATGACTTCTGCGCTTCAGACTGCGGCTGTTTTTGCGCCTGAGTGTCAACTTCCTGCACTTTTACCTGCGCGCCCGGATGCACTTTCATCAGGCCGGAGACGATCACGCGATCGCCGGCTTTCAGGCCATCGGTAACCAGCCATTTGTCGCCAATCGCCTGGTCCGCCTTCAGCGTGCGCAGCTCAACTTTGTCGTCTGCCCCTACCACCAACGCCGTCGCTTCGCCGCGCGGGTTGCGGGTTACGCCTTGCTGAGGCACCAGCAGCGCATCGCTGCGCACGCCTTCGTCCAGACGGGCGCGCACGAACATGCCCGGCAGCAGCGTATCGTTCGGGTTAGGGAACAGGGCGCGAATGGTGATGGAGCCGGTGGTCTCGTCGACGGTGACGTCGGAGAATTCCAGCGTGCCTTCCTGTGCGTATTCGGTGCCGTTTTCCAGCAGCAGTTTCACTTTAGCCTTGCCGTTTTCCTGCTTCAGCGCGCCGCTGGCCAACTCTTGCTTCAGGCGCAGGAAGTCGGTGCTCGACTGGGTGACGTCGACATACATCGGATCCAGCTGCTGCACGGTGGACAGGGCGGTCGCCTGGCCGTTGCTGACCAGCGCGCCTTCGGTCACGGCGGACTTGCCGATGCGGCCGGAGATCGGGGAGGTCACCTTGGTGTACGCCAGGTTGATGCGCGCGGTTTCCACGGCGGCCTTGGCGGCCACCACGGCGGCATCCGCCTGCTGCAGGGTGGAGACGGCGTTGTCGTAGTCCTGCTTGCTGATGTAGCTGGTACCCAGCAATGGCTTGTAGCGGTTTACCGTCACGCGTGCGATGGAAGCGCTGGCCTGTGCTTTGGCCAAATCGCCTTTCGCGCTGTCGTAGCTGGCTTGATAGGTGGCGGGATCGATTTGGTACAGAGACGTCCCGGCCTTGATATCGCTGCCTTCAACGAAGTTGCGCTTCAGGATGATGCCGCTGACCTGAGGGCGAACTTCGGCGATACGATACGCAGCGGTGCGGCCAGGAAGATCGGTAGTGATGTTGAGAGGCTCGGCCTTCAAGGTGACTACGCCCACTTCAGGCGCCTGTTGTTGGGCGCCTTGCTGTTGGGTTTCTTTATCGTTACATCCTGTTAGCACTAAGCTGCCTGAAAGCATCAGAACGGCCGCCAGAGGCGTTAACCCTCTGTTTTTGTTCATAGAAAAACCTCAAGTGTCCGATTTCAAAATGATCAATGGATCACAAGCTTTAAAACCCATTGCTGCGTTAATTATATGTGCGTGCTATGGTACATACATTCGCGAATGTATGTAAATCACACTCCCCCTAAATAACAATGCCATGGCACGAAAAACCAAACAGCAGGCGCAAGAAACCCGACAGCAAATCCTTGATGCTGCGGTGAGAGAGTTCTCTGAACGTGGCGTTGCTGCAACGTCACTGACAGATATTGCCACCGCTGCCGGGGTTACGCGTGGAGCCATTTACTGGCACTTCAAGAATAAGGTAGACCTGTTTAATGAAGTTTGGGAATCTACCGAGCCGAAAATTGACCAGCTCGAAACAGAGTATCAGGCAAAGTTTCCCGATAATCCACTGCGGGTTATCCGAGAAATTCTGATTTACATTCTGACGTCTACGGTTGAAGACGGCCGTAGGCGGGCGTTGATGGAAATTATATTCCACAAATGCGAGTTTGTCGGTGAAATGATGCCGCTGCTGGATTCGCGCAAGGTGCTCTACCTCGCCGGCTACGAACGCATTGAAGCGGTGCTGTATAACTGCATTCACCACGGGCAATTACCCGCCGATTTACATACCCGCCGCGCGGCGATCATCCTGCGCGGTTATATCACCGGCCTGATGGAAAACTGGCTGTTTATGCCGGAAAGTTTCGATCTACGGGCCGAAGCCGAAGCGCTGGTGGACGCGTTTTTGGAAATGCTGCAGTTTTGCCCTACCTTGCGCCTCAAACCCGACGCGGCGACGTCTGACGCCGACCGCCTTCCTTTATAAGGAGAGATTTCATGTCATCAGTTGTTCTCATCGCCAATGGCGCCGCCTATGGCCATGAATCCTTGTTCAATGCGCTGCGGTTGGCCATCGCCATGAAAGAGCAGCAGAGCAGTCTCGACCTGCGGCTGTTTCTGATGTCCGATGCGGTGGTGGCCGGGCTGGCCGGGCAGCAGCCGCACGAGGGATACCACCTGCAGCAGATGCTGGAGATCCTCACCGCGCAGCAGGTGCCGGTCAAGCTGTGCAAGACCTGTGCCGACGCGCGCGGCGTCAGCCGCTTGCCGCTGGCGGACGGCGTGGCGATCGGTACGTTGGTCGAGCTGGCGCAGTGGACGCTGGCGGCGGAAAAAGTGCTGACTTTCTGATTCCGCTGCAACGGGCCATCAGCTGCAACGTTTTTGTTGTTCGTTGCCCGCCGGCGGCCGTGACAATCTTCAGGCTTCTTAACCGATCCGAAGCTAAATCATGCAGCGCTGATTGATTCTGCCTTCTCTGACGCCGCTCACGTTTGTCGGCGCATCGCCGCCGCGACACGCTTTTTTTTTCCTTATTTATTTGCGCGCTCAGCTCGCCGGACGAAGGCGGGCTGATGAGCGTTGAAAGACGAAAGGGACAGCGGCGCTGTCCCTGATTACTGTCCGGCAGGCAGATAGGGGGAGGTGACGCCGGCGCGCTGCAGTTTTTCCTGATAATCCCGTTTGACGATATCCAGCGCCGCCAGCGCGGTGGCCGGATCGATCTCGTTGCATTCCAGCAGGTAAATCAAGTCTACCGCCAGCTGCAGTTCGGGTGAGGCGTTTTCCAGAGACATAGCACCTGCGCTTAATTAATGGAATGAATAACTCGCGTACCGGCTGAGTATAGTGAACCCGGCGCGCAACCGGGAATAATCATTAAAATATTGTGATAAATCTTCAAAAACCGTTTTCTTTGCGCTCGATATTGCGCTCGATGCGCGCCAGCGCCTGGCGGCAGCGCATCAGGCGCCCCTCCAGCGCCGCCAGCTCGTGCTGCAGCTTTTGCTGCGTCGCCAGCGTGGTCTGGCGGCCGAGCAGGCTTTCCCGATCCTGAATCATGGCGACCAGCCGGCGTTCGTAGTCCTGATGCTCGGCCAGCTTGTGGTACAGATCGGCCTCGGGGGCTTCTTTCGGCTGGTTCTTGCGCCGCAGCGCCTGGGTGGCCAGCTCGCGCTGCAGGGCGGCGATCTGAGCCACCAGTTTTTCGGCCAGAAAGGCCACCTGGCTGGTGCGGCTGTCGTTGGCGGCGCTTTGCAGCTGGGCGAAATTCTTCTCCACCTCGGCCAGGTAGTCGCGCAACCGCGTGCCGCGGTTGGCGAACAGGGCGGCGTCGAAGCGCGCCTGCGGGATCGGAACATCGCCGCGCGGGGTCACTTCGGCCGCCAGCGCCGCGATCTGCTGTGCCAACACCTGTAATAGACGCTGAGTGCTCACATAAGCTCCCTCTTGATTTCAACAGGCGTAAGCTTGCCCGCGATCCTGCCGTGAAACAAGCGCCGCACGCATATTCCGCCGGCGCGGCGCCGATGCTACAGTAGGCGGCAACCGATTGAGGAGCGAAGAGCCGCATGACGCGTGGGTTATTGATCATTTTGGGCTGGCTGGCGGTGGTGCTGGCGACGTTGGGCGTGGTGTTGCCGCTGTTGCCGACCACGCCGTTTCTGCTGTTGGCCGCCTGGTGTTTCGCCCGCTCTTCGCCGCGCTTTCATCACTGGCTGCTGCACCGTTCCTGGTTCGGCCCCTACCTGCGCCACTGGCAACAGTATCGTGCGCTGCCGCCGGGAGCGAAGTGGAAGGCGGTGCTGGTGATCGTGCTCACCTTCGCCTGTTCGCTGTGGCTGGTGAAAATCTGGTGGGTGCGCGGGCTGTTGCTGCTGATGCTGGCCATTTTGCTGACCTTTATGCTGCGCCTGCCGGTTATTGACCTGCCGCAACAAAAACAGCGCTGATTGTGCGCCGCCGGTTGCATTTGTCCGCCAGTTTGCATAGATTTGGGCGTTTTCGTGCGCGGATCGCCTGCCACTTCATCTCCGGTGTGTTTCACCCGGGGCGGCGGGTGAGCGGCGCGCCGGTTTTCAGGCAGTTTTATCAGGCAACAATTATGACCGCTACTGCGCAGCAGCTTCAGTTTATTAAAGACAGTATCAAAACCATCCCGGATTATCCGAAGCCGGGCATCCTGTTCCGCGACGTGACCAGCCTGCTGGAAAACCCGTTGGCCTACGCCGCCAGCATCGAGCTGCTGGTTGAGCGCTATCGCGAAGCGGGCGTGACCAAGGTGGTGGGTACCGAAGCGCGTGGTTTCCTGTTCGGCGCGCCCGTTGCGCTGGCGTTGGGCGTCGGTTTCGTGCCGGTGCGCAAACCGGGCAAACTGCCGCGCGCCACGCTCAGCGAAAGCTATGAGCTGGAGTACGGCACCGACAAGCTGGAGATCCACACCGACGCCATCACCGCGGGTGACAAAGTGCTGGTGGTGGACGATCTGCTGGCGACCGGCGGCACCATAGAAGCGACCACCAAACTGATCCGCCGCCTGGGCGGTGAAGTGAACGACGCCGCATTCATCATCAACCTGCCGGATCTGGGCGGGGAAGCGCGTCTGAACAAGCTGGGCATCGACTGCTACTGCCTGGTGGACTTCGCCGGCCATTGATGTGGCATCGCCCCTTGGGCACAACGGCCTCGCGGATCGCCGCGGGGCTGTGTTAGCATGACCCTCCAGATTCCTCGACTTCTCCGGTATTAATGAGCTATCAGGTTCTCGCCCGTAAGTGGCGCCCTCAAACGTTCGCAGACGTGGTCGGCCAGGAACATGTCCTGACCGCGCTGGCCAACGGCCTCTCGCTGGGGCGGATCCATCACGCCTATCTGTTCTCGGGCACGCGCGGCGTGGGGAAAACCACCATCGCGCGCCTGCTGGCCAAAGGCCTGAACTGTGAAACCGGCATCACCGCCACGCCGTGCGGCCAATGCGACAACTGCCGCGAGATCGAGCAGGGGCGCTTCGTCGATCTGATCGAGATCGACGCCGCTTCCCGAACCAAGGTGGAAGATACCCGCGATCTGCTGGACAACGTTCAGTACGCGCCGGCGCGCGGCCGCTTCAAGGTCTACCTGATCGATGAAGTGCACATGCTCTCGCGCCACAGCTTCAACGCGTTGCTCAAGACGCTGGAAGAGCCGCCGCCGCACGTCAAATTCCTGTTGGCCACCACCGATCCGCAAAAGCTGCCGGTGACCATTCTCTCGCGCTGTCTGCAATTCCACCTCAAGGCGCTGGACGTCGATCAGATCCGCCAGCAGCTGGAAACGGTGCTGACGGCGGAGCAGATCACCAGCGACGCCCGCGCGCTGCAGCTGCTGGCGCGCGCCGCCGACGGCAGCATGCGCGATGCGCTGAGCCTGACCGATCAGGCGATCGCCATGGGGCAGGGGCAGGTGACCGCCGCCACCGTCAGCCAGATGCTCGGCACGCTCGATGACGAACAGCCGCTGGCGATCCTCGAAGCGCTGGTCAGCGCCGACGGCGAAAAGGTGATGGCTCAGGTCGCACAGGCCGCTTCGCGCGGCGTGGACTGGGAAAACCTGCTGGTGGAGACGCTGGCGCTGCTGCACCGCATTGCGATGGTGCAGCTGCTGCCTTCGATGCTCGACAATCAGTACGCCGCCGTGGAACAACGGCTGCGTGAGCTGGCGCGCACCCTGCCGCCGGCCGATGTGCAACTTTACTACCAGACGCTGTTGGTCGGCCGCAAAGAGCTGGCCTATGCGCCGGATCGCCGCATGGGGGTTGAGATGACCCTGCTGCGCGCGCTGGCGTTTCACCCGAAAGCGGTGATCCCGGAGCCGGTGGCGTTGGTGCAGACCGCGCCGGCGCCGATGGCGCAGCCGCAGGCCGCCGCATCGCAACAGCCGCCGCAGTTTCAGGACGCGCCGCCGCCACTAGGGCAGCCGGCCGCGCCGTCGCGGCAATCATCGACCCCATTACCGGATGCCACCGCCCAGCTGTTGAAAGCGCGGTCCCAGCTGCAGCGGCAGCAGGGAGCATCCACACCAAAAAAGAATGAGCCGGCGGCGCCAGGAATAGCGCGGCCGGCAAACTCGGCGCTGGGGCGTTTGGCTTCCGTGACCGAGCGTAGCCAGCAGCGTCTGGCGGAGAAGAAGGTGCCGGAAAAACCGGCCAAGCCGGAAGCCTATCGCTGGCGCGCGCAGACCGAGCCGGAAGCGGCGCCGGAACCGCTGGCGACGCCGAAAGCGTTGCGCACGGCGTTGGAGCACGAGAAAACGCCGGAGCTGGCCGCCAAGCTGGTGGTGGAGTCGCTGGAGCGCGACGCCTGGGCGGCGGAAATCGACAGGCTGAAGATCCCGAAACTGGTGCAGCAGCTGGCGTTGAACGCCTTCAAGCAGCAGCCGGAAGCGGGCAAGATTTGCCTCCATCTGCGGTCTTCGCAGCGTCATCTGAATTCGCCTTCGGCGCAGAAGACGCTGGCCGAAGCGCTCGGCGAGCTGTACGGCAGCCCGATCGAGCTGACCGTGATAGAGGACGATAATCCGGCGGAGCGCACCCCGCTGGAGTGGCGACAAGCCATCTATGAAGAAAAGCTGGCGCAGGCGCGCCAGTCCATCGTTGCGGATACCCATATTCAGACGCTGTGCCGGTTCTTCGACGCGGATCTGGATGAAGAGAGTATCCGCCCCCTTTAAACGCCGCGCGAGGTGCGCGGCCCTAGCGACGAGAGACGACTATGTTTGGTAAAGGCGGTCTGGGCAACCTGATGAAGCAAGCCCAGCAAATGCAAGAAAAAATGCAGCAGATGCAGGAAGAAGTCGCCAAATTGGAAGTGACCGGCGAGTCTGGCGCGGGCCTGGTGAAGGTCACCATCAACGGTGCGCACAACTGCCGCCGCGTGGAGATCGATCCTAGCCTGATGGAAGACGACAAAGAGATGCTGGAAGATCTGATCGCCGCCGCGTTCAACGACGCCGCGCGCCGCATCGAAGAGACCCAGAAAGAGAAGATGGCCTCCGTCTCCAGCGGCATGCAGTTGCCGCCTGGCTTCAAGATGCCGTTCTGATGCAAACCAGCCCGCTCCTTGAATCCCTGATGGAGGCGCTGCGCTGCCTGCCGGGCGTCGGCCCGAAATCGGCGCAGCGCATGGCGTTTCAGCTGCTGCAGCGCGATCGCAGCGGCGGCATGCGCCTGGCGCAGGCGTTGACGCGCGCGATGTCGGAAATCGGCCACTGCGCCGACTGCCGCACCTTCACCGAGCAGGACGTCTGCACCATCTGCGCCAATCCGCGCCGTCAGCAAAACGGCCAGATTTGCGTGGTGGAAAGCCCGGCGGATATCCACGCCATCGAGCAGACCGGCCAGTTCGCCGGGCGCTACTTTGTGCTGATGGGGCATCTGTCGCCGCTGGACGGCATCGGGCCGGGCGATATCGGTCTGGATCGCCTGGAGCAACGGCTGGAAAAGGAAAGCATCACCGAAGTGATCCTCGCCACCAACCCGACGGTGGAAGGGGAAGCGACCGCCAACTACATCGCCGAGATGTGCGGCCAGTATGGCGTGCTCGCCAGCCGCATCGCCCACGGCGTGCCGGTGGGCGGCGAGCTGGAGATGGTCGACGGCACCACGCTGTCGCATTCGCTGGCCGGGCGTCACGCCATCAAGTTCTGATGTTTTCCCGGATGGGGCCGTTCGGCCCCGTCATTTTTTTGCCAAAAATCTCCCGCCGTCCGCTTGAAAAACAAGACCCTGACCCTCATCTGATCCTCATTGTTCGATTTTGGTAGCCATTGTCTTTTGAGGTAATCAATGAGTATGAAAGGTCAAGAAACCCGCGGGTTCCAGTCTGAAGTAAAACAGCTGCTTCATTTGATGATCCATTCGCTGTACTCCAACAAAGAAATTTTCCTGCGCGAGCTGATTTCCAACGCCTCTGACGCCGCCGACAAGCTGCGCTTCCGCGCCCTGTCCGCGCCAGAGCTGTACGCCGGCGACGGCGAGCTGCGTGTACGCTTGTCCTTCGATAAAGAGCAGCGCACCCTGACCATCGCCGACAACGGCATCGGCATGCGCCGCGAAGAAGTGATCGAAAACCTCGGCACCATCGCCAAGTCCGGCACCAAAGCGTTCCTGGAATCCATCGGTTCCGACCAGGCGAAAGACAGCCAGCTGATCGGCCAGTTCGGCGTCGGTTTCTACTCGGCGTTCATCGTGGCGGACAAAGTGACCGTGCGCACCCGCGCCGCCGGCGCCGCCGATGACGAAGGCGTGTTCTGGGAGTCCGCCGGCGAAGGCGACTACACCATCGCCGATATCACCAAAGAGACGCGCGGCACCGAAATCACCCTGCATCTGCGCGAAGGCGAAGATGAGTACCTCGACGCCTGGCGCCTGCGCTCGGTGATCGGCAAATATTCCGATCACATCGCCTTGCCGGTAGAGATCGAAAGCAAAAACGAAGAAGACGACACCGTCACCTGGGAGAAGATCAACAAGGCGCAGGCCCTGTGGACCCGCAGCAAGGCTGACGTGACCGACGAAGAGTACAAAGAGTTCTACAAGCACATCGCCCACGACTTCACCGATCCGCTGAGCTGGAGCCACAACCGGGTAGAAGGCAAGCAGGAGTACACCAGTCTGCTGTATATCCCGGCGCAGGCGCCGTGGGACATGTGGAACCGCGATCACAAGCATGGTCTGAAGCTGTACGTGCAGCGCGTGTTCATCATGGACGACGCCGAGCAGTTCATGCCGAACTACCTGCGCTTCGTGCGCGGCCTGATCGACTCCAACGATCTGCCGCTGAACGTGTCGCGCGAGATCCTGCAAGACAGCCGCGTGACGCAAAACCTGCGCGGCGCGCTGACCAAGCGCGTGCTGCAAATGCTGGATAAGCTGGCCAAAGATGACGCCGAAGGCTACCAGAAATTCTGGCAGCAGTTTGGTCTGGTGCTGAAAGAGGGCCCGGCGGAAGACCACGGCAACCAGGAAGCGATCGCCAAACTGCTGCGCTTTGCCTCCACCCACGGCGACAGCTCGGCGCAGACCGTGTCGCTGGAAGAGTACGTCGGCCGCATGGCGGAAGGGCAGGAGAAGATTTACTACATCACCGCCGACAGCTACGCCGCCGCCAAGAGCAGCCCGCACCTGGAGCTGTTCCGCAAGAAAGGCATCGAAGTACTGTTGCTGTCCGATCGCATCGACGAGTGGATGATGAGCTATCTGACCGAATTCGACGGCAAGCCGTTCCAGTCGGTCAGCAAAGCGGATGAAACGCTGGATAAACTGGCGGATGAAACCGAAGAGCAGAAGGCCGCCGAGAAGCAGCTGGAGCCGTTCATCGAACGCGTGAAAACCCTGCTGGGCGAGCGGGTGAAGGATGTGCGCCTGACGCACCGCCTGACCGATACGCCGGCGATCGTGGTGACCGACGCCGACGAAATGAGCACCCAGATGGCCAAGCTGTTCGCCGCCGCCGGCCAGCAGGCGCCGGAAGTGAAGTACATTTTCGAGCTTAATCCGGAGCATGCTCTGGTCAAACGCGCATCCGATGTGGGCGATAACGAACATTTCGCCGAATGGATCGACCTGTTATTGGATCAGGCGCTGCTGGCTGAACGCGGCACGCTGGAAGATCCGAACCTGTTCATCCGTCGCATGAACAAGTTGCTGTCCGCCTGAAACTGAAAATATGCGCCCTTAACGGCACCGTTAGGGGCGCATTGCCGATTTTTCCCCGCCTTTTCTCGCTTTTTGTTCGTCCGTTTTTTTGCACATTCCGCAATCGATTTCCTTCGCGCGCCTTGAGCCTGCCCCCCCTGAAATGGTATCGTTGAGCGTTTTCGCAATTTTATAAAAACTACATAGCAAGGGGATTTACGCAATGCGTATCATTCTGCTGGGCGCTCCGGGCGCTGGTAAAGGTACTCAGGCTCAATTCATCATGGAGAAATACGGCATTCCGCAAATCTCCACCGGTGATATGTTGCGCGCAGCCGTGAAGGCCGGCAGTGAACTGGGCAAGCAGGCGAAAGAGATCATGGACGCCGGCAAGCTGGTGACCGATGAGCTGGTGATCGCGCTGGTCAAAGAGCGCATCGCTCAGGAAGATTGCCGCAAGGGCTTTCTGCTGGACGGTTTCCCACGCACCATTCCGCAGGCTGACGCGATGAAAGAAGCCGGCATCAACGTGGACTTCGTGCTGGAGTTCGACGTGCCGGACGAGCTGATCGTTGACCGCATCGTTGGCCGCCGCGTGCACGCGCCGTCCGGCCGCGTATACCACGTGAAGTTCAATCCGCCGCAGGTGGAAGGCAAAGACGACGTGACCGGCGAAGAGCTGACCACGCGCAAGGACGATCAGGAAGAGACCGTGCGCAAGCGCCTGGTGGAATACCATCAGATGACCGCGCCGCTGATCTCTTACTACAGCAAAGAAGCGGCGGCGGGCAACACCCAATACCGCAAAATCGACGGCACCCGCAAGGTGGCCGAAGTGAGCGCAGAGCTGGCGACCATCCTCGGTTGATCGCAAGCACGTTGTGCATGACGCCGGGCCTGTGGCCCGGCGTTTTTTTTGCCGTTTTCCCGCCAAATTGTGATCGCGGCGGCTTGTTGCGGCCGTGCCCGTTAATCGCCCGCGCCAAATAGCGTATAACAAGCCTGCGTTTTCACCCTCAGCAGGGAGCGGGCATGCTCAGACAAACCAATCTTCTGGCGGAAGCCACCGCGCGCCAGATCGTCCAGCGGGCGATGGGCATCATCAGCCATTCCGTCAACGTGATGGACAGCAACGGCGTGATTATCGCCTCCGGCAACCCGCAGCGCCTGTTCCAGCGCCATGAAGGCGCCGTGCTGGCGCTGGCGGAGAACCGGGTGGTGGAAATCGACCGCGCCACCGCCGAACATCTGAAGGGCGTGCGGCCCGGCATCAACCTGCCGTTCAGCTTTCGCAACCAGCGAGTGGGGGTGATCGGCATCTCCGGCGAACCGGCCGAGGTGCGCGCCTACGCCGAGCTGGTGAAGATGGCGGCGGAGATGATGGTGGAGCAGGCGGCGCTGCTGGATCAGCACCAGTGGGAAAAACGCTACCGGGAAGAGCTGGCGAATCAGCTGCTGCAGCCCCAGCCGAACACCGCGTCGCTGGCGGCGATGGCGGCGTATCTGGGATTGGATCTGCGCCAGGCGCGCATCGTGTGGATCGTCGAGTTGCAAGAGGCGCAGCCGCACCTGCTGCGCGAGCTGCTGGCGGAGCTGGAAGCCACCCAGCGCGACGCGTTGATCGCCATTACCGGCTTCAATGAAATGACCCTGCTGCGCCCG
The DNA here is from genome assembly GCF_052169175.1 of Serratia sp. CY31944. Classification (NCBI taxonomy): domain Bacteria; kingdom Pseudomonadati; phylum Pseudomonadota; class Gammaproteobacteria; order Enterobacterales; family Yersiniaceae; genus Serratia; species Serratia sp. CY31944. The sequence goes on along the minus strand of NZ_JBJNLG010000006.1, from coordinate 95,335 downwards.
GCCTGCATGGTGCAGGGCGAATGGAGCCTGAAGCTGGAGCGCCAACAGGCCCAGCGTTTGCAAAACCAACTCAAACACCGCTTCCGGGTGCGGCTGATCGTCGGCGGTTTTTATGACGATCCGCAAAGCGCCTATCGTTCCAGCCTGACGGCGCGCGCCACTCAGGCGATGGCGCAGCGCCTGAAACTGCGTCACGCCACGCTGTTCTACCACGACTACCCGCTGCCCTCGCTGTTGTGCGATCTGGGGGAGGATTGGCGCGCGCAGGAGCTGGGTCGCCCCTGGCGGACGTTGGGCGAACAGGACGAAAAAGGCGTGCTGCGCGGCACGCTGCGCCACTATTTTTCGCAGAATTGTGATCAGACGCAGACCGCCGCACAGCTGCATATCCACGTCAATACCCTGCGCTATCGCCTGCAGCGTATCGAAGCGATAACCGGCATGAAAATCAACCAATTAACCGACGCTCTGCGGTTATATATCGGCATGCTGATGCACGACTGAGTTGTGCCAACCCACAAATTCCACGCCGTTCCCCCGGCGATTTTTTGTTGTTTCCCCTCAGGCCAACGCCGGGCGCGCGGGATATGTTGGCCTGCACATCAACCACGGAGAAAACAACAATGACAACCGTATCCACTCTGGGGGCGCTGGTGGCGTTAGCCGTCGCCATCGTCCTGATTCTACGCAAGGTGCCGCCGGCTTACGGCATGATCGCCGGCGCGCTGGCGGGCGGGCTGTGCGGCGGCGCCGATCTGGTGCAGACCGTAACGCTGATGATCGGCGGGGCGCAGGGCATCACCAACGCCGTGATGCGCATCCTGGCGGCGGGGGTGCTGGCCGGGGTGCTGATCGAATCCGGCGCGGCGCACACCATCGCCGAAACCATCGTGCGCAAGGTGGGCGAAACCCGCGCGCTGCTGGCGCTGGCGGTGGCTACACTGATCCTGACGGCGGTAGGGGTGTTTATCGACGTGGCGGTGATCACCGTCGCGCCGATCGCGCTGTCGATAGCCCAAAAGGCCGGCATTTCCCGCGCGGCGATCCTGCTGGCGATGATCGGCGGCGGCAAGGCCGGCAACGTGATGTCGCCCAACCCGAACACCATCGCGGCGGCGGACAATTTCCACGTGCCGCTCACCTCGGTGATGATGGCCGGCATCGTGCCGGGGCTGTGCGGCCTGGTGGTGGCCTATCTGCTGGCGCGTCGCCTGAGCGATAAAGGCAGCAAAGTGATGGCCGAAGAGCTGACTCAGCATGCCGAAGGGGCGCGGCCGGGCTTCGCTGCAGCGATCAGCGCGCCGCTGGTGGCGATCCTGCTGCTGTCGCTGCGGCCGATCGCCGGCATCGCCGTCGATCCGCTGATCGCGCTGCCGGCCGGCGGCTTGGCGGGCGCGCTGCTGATGGGGCGCATCCGCCAGTGCAATCAGTTTATGGTCTCCGGCCTGTCGCGCATGGCGCCTGTGGCGATCATGCTGCTCGGCACCGGTACGCTGGCGGGCATTATCGCCAACTCGGCGCTGAAGGATGTCTTGATTAACGGCTTAACGCACACCGGGCTGCCGGCCTGGCTGCTGGCGCCGCTGTCCGGCGCGCTGATGTCGATGGCGACCGCGTCGACCACCGCCGGCACCGCCGTGGCTTCCGGGGTGTTCAGCTCCACGCTGCTTGAGCTGGGCGTGAGCGGGCTGGCCGGCGCAGCGATGATCCATGCGGGCGCCACGGTGCTGGATCATCTGCCGCACGGCAGCTTCTTCCACGCCACCGGCGGCAGCGTCAATATGGCGGTGCACGAGCGGCTGAAGCTGCTGCCGTACGAAACGCTGGTGGGATTCACCATTGCGGCAATCTCGGCGCTGATGTTTGGCGTATTTAACCTGGCGGGATAAGGAACAGTGATGAAAACGCTGAAAAAAGTGGTTATTGCCCCGGATTCTTTCAAAGAGAGCCTCAGCGCGCTCGGCGTCGCCGACGCCATCGAGCGGGGGTTCCGCCAAATTTACCCGCAGGCGCACTACGTGAAGCTGCCGATGGCGGACGGCGGCGAAGGCACGGTGGAGTCGATGGTGGCGGCCACCGGCGGTGAAATCGTCCAGGTGACGGTCACCGGGCCGCTGGGGGAGCCGGTGCAGGGGTTCTATGGCCTGCTGGGCGACGGCGAAACCGCGGTGATTGAAATGGCCGCCGCCTCAGGGCTGCACCTGGCACCGCCCGGCCGGCGCGATCCGCGCATCACCACCAGCTACGGCACCGGCGAACTGATGCTGGCGGCGCTGGAACGCGGCGTGAAGGCGGTCATTCTCGGCATCGGCGGCAGCGCCACCAACGACGGCGGCGCCGGGATGATGCAGGCGCTGGGCGTGAAGTTGCTGGATAAGGCACGCCGGCCGCTGCCGGCAGGCGGAGCGGCGCTGGCGCAGCTGGCGCATCTCGATCTCGCCGGGCTGGATGCGCGTTGGCAACGGGTGAGCGTGACCGCCGCCTGCGACGTCGATAACCCGCTGTGCGGCGAAAAGGGCGCCTCGGCGGTGTTCGGGCCGCAGAAGGGAGCGACGCCGGAGATGGTGGCGCAGCTCGATGCGGCGCTGCATCACTATGGCGAGCTGCTGGAACGGGAAACCGGCCGCGCGGTGCTCACCCAGCCAGGGGCGGGCGCGGCGGGTGGCATGGGGGCGGCGCTGCTCGGCATGCTCAACGCGCGCTTGCGGCCGGGCATCGAGATCGTCACCGAAACCCTGCACCTGGATGAGGCGGTGCGCGATGCCGATCTGGTGATCACCGGGGAAGGCCGGCTGGACAGCCAGTCGATCCACGGCAAAACGCCGATCGGCGTGGCGCGGGTGGCCAAGCGCCACGGCGTGCCGGTGATCGCCATCGCCGGCAGCCTGACGTCGGATTACCAGGTGGTGCATCAACACGGCATCGACGCGGCGTTTTCGGTGCTCGATGGCATCGTGACGCTGGAAGAAGCGCTGGCGGGCGCCGATCGCAATCTGCAGGTGACGGCGCGCAACGTGGCGGCGGTGTGGCGACTGGCGCAAGGGGGAGGCCCACAGGCATAGCCTGTTGCTGTTATCGGTTTCGATGCACGACTTTTCCGTTACAATAGCCGGCATTAATGGCTGCTGACATCCCGACCCAGAACGGAATGCCGGCCGGAAAGGAAATGAGGGGAACTGAGATGAAGCAAGAGAAACACGGCGTATTGCTGGTGAACCTGGGCACGCCAGATGCGCCGACCTCGTCGGCGGTCAAACGCTATCTGAAGGAATTCCTCAGTGACGATCGCGTGGTCGACACGGCGCCGCTGATCTGGTGGCCGATCCTCAACGGCGCGATCTTGCCGATCCGTTCGCCGCGCGTGGCGAAGCTCTATCAGTCGGTGTGGATGGAAGAAGGCTCGCCGCTGCTGGTGTACAGCCGCCGCCAACAGCGGGCGCTGGCGGCGCGCATGCCGAATACGCCGGTGGAGCTGGGCATGAGCTACGGCTCGCCGAGCCTGGCGGAAGCCATCGACAAGCTGCTGGCGCAGGGCGTGACCAACCTGGTGGTGCTGCCGCTCTATCCGCAATATTCCTGTTCCACCAGCGCGGCGGTATGGGATGGCGTAGCGCGGGTGCTGAAAGGCTATCGCCGCTTGCCTTCTGTGGCCTTCATCCGCGATTACGCCGAACACCCGGCCTACATCGCCGCGCTGCAGCAAAGCGTGGAGCGCTCGTTCGCCGAGCATGGCCAGCCGGATCGGTTGGTGCTGTCGTTCCACGGCATCCCCAAACGCTATGCGCGCCTGGGCGACGACTACCCGCAGCGCTGCGAGGACACGCTGCGAGCGCTGAGCGCCACGCTGCCGCTGGCGCCGGAGCGAGTGATGATGACGTACCAATCGCGCTTCGGCCGCGAGCCGTGGCTGACGCCGTACACCGATGAGACCCTGAAGGGGCTGCCGGCGCAGGGCGTGAAGCACATTCAGCTGATTTGCCCGGGTTTCTCGGCGGACTGCCTGGAAACGCTGGAAGAGATCAAGGAGCAGAACCGCGAGATCTTCCTCGAGGCCGGCGGCGAGAAGTTTGAGTATATCTCTGCGTTGAACGACGAGCCGGCGCATATCGATATGATGCAGCAGCTGGTGGCGCAGCGCCTCTAATCATCAATAATCTGTATATTAGAATCATCGTGATCGGGCGGGAATGTGTTAACATTCTCCGCTTGTTAAACCGCCACCACCGCCAATCACATGAAATTTCCTGGTAAACGCAAGTCCAAACACTATTTCCCGGTGAGCGCCCGCGATCCGCTTCTGCAGCAGGCCCAGCCCGAAAGTGAAATCAGCACCTCGTATATCGTCGGCATCGACCAGACGCTGGTGGATATCGAGGCGAAGGTGGACGACGTTTTTGTCCAGCGCTACGGCCTGAGCCTGGGCCACTCTCTGGTGATCGAAGACGACGTCGCCGAGGCGCTGTATCAGGAACTGAATGAAAACAACCTGGTTACCCATCAGTTCGCTGGCGGCACCATCGGCAATACCATGCACAACTATTCGGTGCTGGCGGACGATCGCTCGGTGCTGCTCGGCGTGATGTGCAGCAACGTGAAAATCGGCAGCTACGCCTACCGTTACCTGTGCAATACCTCCAGCCGTACCGATCTCAACTATCTGCAGGGCGTAGACGGCGCCATCGGCCGCTGTTTCACGCTGATTGGCGAAAGCGGCGAGCGCACCTTCGCCATCAACCCGGGCCAAATGAACCAGCTGCGCCCGGAAAGCATTCCTGAAGAGGTGATCGCCGGCGCGTCGGCGCTGGTGCTGAGCTCTTATCTGGTGCGCTGCAAGGAAGGGGAACCGATGAAGGCCGCCACCCTGCAGGCGATCGAATACGCCAAAAAGCACGACGTACCGGTGGTGTTGACGCTGGGCACCAAGTACGTCATTGCCGACAACCCGCAGTGGTGGCGCGACTTCCTGAAGGAAAACGTGACGATTCTGGCGATGAACGAAGACGAAGCGCTGGAGCTGACCGGGTTGAGCGATCCGCTGACCGCCTCGGACATGGCGCTGGAGTGGGTGGATCTGGTGCTGTGCACCGCCGGGCCGAACGGCCTGTATATGGCGGGCTACACCGAAGAGGCCAACAAGCGCCAGACCCAGCACCCGCTGCTGCCGGGTCATATCGCCGAGTTCAACCGCTACGAATTCAGCCGCGCCATGCGCCGTGAACACTGTGAAAATCCGCTGCGCGTTTATTCGCACATCGCACCGTATATGGGCGGGCCGGAGAAGATCATGAACACCAACGGCGCCGGCGACGGCGCGCTGTCGGCGTTGCTGCACGATATCGCCGCCAACGGCTATCACCGCCACAACGTGCCGAACTCCAGCAAGCACGTGCGCAGCTACCTGACTTACTCCTCCCTGGCGCAGGTGTGCAAATACGCCAACCGCGTCAGCTACCAGGTGTTGAACCAGCATTCGCCGCGCCTCACTCGCGGCTTGCCGGAGCGGGAAGACAGCCTGGAAGAGTCTTACTGGGAGCGTTAACCCGCTGAAAAAGAAAAGGTCCGGCATGCCGGACCTTTTTTTGTGCGCGCGTGGCGCTTCAGATCGGGCAGCCGCCCATTTTTTCTTCTTCGCTCAGGGTGTCCAGCTGCAGGATGTTCAGCATGCTGTTGGCGATCTCCCGTTCGCCCATCACCACCTGGTTGGCGCCGCGATCGGTGATGTAGGCCACCTCGTCGTCGTAGTGGGCGCGGGCAATGATCTCGATATTCGGCCGCTTGGCGCGCGCCGAGGCGACGATCTCGCCGGCCTCATAGCCGTTGGGGATGGTCAGCAGCAGCCAGCGCGCGCAGTCGAGCCGCGCCAGATCCATCACTTCCGGATTGGCGGCATTGCCCAGCACCGTCTTGATGCCCTGTTCGCGCAGCGCTTCCACCCGCGGGCGGGAGTTCTCGATCACCACCAGCGGGATGCCCGCTTCGGCCAGTTTGCCGCCCAGCAGGCTGCCGACGCGGCCATAGCCGACCACCAGCGCGTGATTGCACATGTCCACCGGGATTTGCTTCTCTTCTTCCACCGCCTCTTCGAGGATTTGGTCTTCGATGGTTTCGGTCTTGGCCAGATAGCGTTCCAGCAGGGTGAACAACAGCGGATTGAGCATGATGGACAGAATGGCGCCGGCCAGCACCAGATTGCGGCCGTGTTCCGACATCATGCCGAGTGCAATGCCGAGGCCCGCCAGAATAAAGGCGAACTCGCCGATTTGCGCCAGGCTGGCGGAAATGGTCAGCGCGGTGCGCTTGGAGTGACCGAACATTTTCACCAGCAGGAACGCGGCGGCGGATTTGCCGAACACGATGATCGCCAGCGTCGCCAGCACCGCCAGCGGTTCGTTAATCACGATCATCGGATCGAACAGCATGCCGACCGAGACGAAGAACAGCACTGCGAATGCGTCGCGCAGCGGCAGGGTGTCGTGCGCCGCGCGGTGGCTCAGTTCGGACTCGTTCAGCACCATGCCGGCGAAGAAAGCGCCCAGCGCGAAGGAGACGTCGAACAGCTTCACCGCGCCGTAGGCGATGCCGAGTGCCAGCGCCAATACCGCCAGGGTGAACAGCTCGCGCGAGCCGGTGCTGGCGGTTTTTGACAGGATCCACGGCACCAGGCGGCGGCCGACCACGATCATCAGCGCGATAAAGGCGATGACCTTACCGATGGTCAGCGCCAGCTCCATCAGCAGCTGGCTGCTGCTGGCGTTGTCGTTGCCCAGCATGTTGCCGAAGGCCGGTAGCAATACCAGCGTCAGCACCATCGCCAAATCTTCGACGATCAGCCAGCCGATGGCGATTTGCCCGCGCTGGCTGTCGATCAGCTGCCGCTCCTCCAGCGCACGCAGCAGCACCACGGTGCTGGCGGTGGAGAGGCAGAGGCCGAACACCAGGCCGGAGATCAGATCCCAGCCGAGCAGCTTGGACAGCCCCATGCCGAGCAGGGTAGCGACGGCTATTTGCGCTACGGCGCCGGGAATGGCGATAGATTTTACTGCGAGGAGGTCTTTCAAAGAGAAGTGCAGGCCAACACCGAACATCAACAGGATAACGCCGATTTCCGCCAGTTCCGGCGCCAATGAGGTATCGGCGACGAAACCGGGGGTGAACGGGCCGGCGAGCACGCCTGCGGCCAGATACCCCACCAGAGGGGAGATGCGCAGGCGGTTCGCCAGCATGCCGAGGAGGAAGGCGAGTACTAACCCTCCGACGATGGTGGTAATGAGCGGTGTTGAATTATGCATCCATACTCCTTCTGGCTATGCATCGCGGCACGGGAGAAACGCAACAAAGTTACGAAAAGATACATTTAGTTTATTGCATTTGTGCGCGACTTGCTTGGCTAATTTGGCCTTTTTTGTAAAAAGGCAGAGGATTTCACTTAAGGCGCGGCAATGAGGGGGTTTTGTGCCAGATAGAGAAAATAACATTGATTTATCCGTAAGATAACCCGGACGAATAAGTAATTTCATCCGGGCTAGTCGCGGGGTTATTGCGGTTTATGCTCCATATTGGGCAGCAGTGCGGTGATAATGCCGATCAGCGGCAGGAAAGCACAGATTTGGTAGACCAGTTCGATACTGGTCAAATCCGCGACATAACCAAGAACTGCCGCGCCTAATCCGCCCATACCGAAAGCAAAACCGAAGAATAAGCCGGAAACCATGCCCACCTTGCCGGGGATCAGCTCCTGGGCGTAGACCAAAATGGCGGAGAACGCCGAGGCGAGAATAACCCCGATAATCACCGTTAAAATGCCGGTCCAATAGAGCGATGCATAAGGTAAAACAAGGGTAAACGGCGCAGCGCCGAGAATAGAGCCCCAAATAACGTATTTTCGCCCTATCTTGTCGCCGAGAGGCCCGCCGATAATGGTGCCTGCCGCCACCGCGAACAGGAAGGCGAACAGGTGAATTTGCGCATTCTGCACCGAAACGCCGAATTTATGTATCAGATAAAAGGTGTAATAGCTGCTGATGCTGGCCAGATAGAAGTATTTAGAGAAAATCAGCACCAGCAGGATGCCCAGCGAGTAGACTACGGTACGTTTTGGCAGCGCTTTCAGCGTTGATGGGCTTTTCGGCTGCCCTTTAGTTGCCCGGTGCTGATGTTGATACCACTTGCTGACCTGCAGCAACACCACGATCGCCAGCAGCGCCGCCAGCGTGAACCAGGCGACGTTACCCTTGCCGTAAGGCGCGATGATCAGCGCAGCCAGCAGCGGGCCTAGCGAGCTGCCGAAGTTGCCGCCGACCTGGAACAGCGACTGCGCCAGGCCGTGCCGCCCGCCGGAGGCCATGCGCGCCACGCGCGAGGATTCCGGGTGGAACACCGATGAGCCGGTGCCCACCAGCGCCGCCGCCAGCAGCACCAGCGGGAAGGTGCTCGCCACCGACAGCAGCAGCAGGCCGGACAGGGTAAAGCCCATGCCGATCGGCAGCGAATAAGGCTGCGGGTGTTTATCGGTGTAATAACCAATCAGCGGCTGCAGCAGCGAGGCCGTCAGCTGATAGGTCAGGGTGATCATACCGATCTGCACGAAGCTGAGGTGAAAATCGGCTTGCAGGATCGGGTAAATCGCCAGGATCAGCGATTGGATCATATCGTTGAGCAGGTGGGACACGCTGATGGCGCCGAGGATCGAGAAGGCGGTGCCTTTCACCGCACTGCCCTTGGCGGGCGGCATCGCGCTTTGGCTACTGTCGGTCATATTATTATTAGCCTGATAAGTTGTTGAGCACAGAGAAGACATCTTAGGCAGGGTGCGCAATTTTTACCATATCTGAAATAATCAGACTCACATCGCAAAAATTTGAAATCAGCTGTCATTGATTCGCGCTACAATTTCGCCCTCATCATAAAAGCCATTTAATACACGGAGATCCGCCATGCGTTTTTCGCTGAAAACCACCGCATGTGCGTTGGCCGTTTCCCTGACGTTGCTGTCGGGGGCCGCCAGTGCCTGGGAAAAGGATAAGACCTACGCCATCACCATTCTGCATACCAACGACCATCACGGTCACTTCTGGCAGAACGATCATGGCGAATACGGCCTGGGCGCGCAGAAAACGTTGGTGGACGGCATTCGTCAGGAAGTGGCGGCGCAGGGCGGCAGCCTGCTGTTGCTGTCCGGCGGCGATATCAACACCGGCGTGCCGGAATCGGATTTGCAGGACGCCGAGCCGGACTTCCGCGGCATGAACCTGGTGGGTTACGACGCGATGGCGATCGGCAACCACGAATTCGACAACCCGCTGAGCGTGCTGCGGCAGCAGGAAAAATGGGCGACCTTCCCGCTGCTGTCCGCCAATATCTATCAGAAAAGCACCGGCCAGCGCCTGTTCAAGCCTTACGCCTTGTTCGACAAGCAGGGCATCAAGATTGCCGTGATCGGCCTGACGACCGACGACACCGCCAAGATAGGCAACCCGGAGTACTTCACCGACATGGAGTTCCGCGTGCCGGCGCAGGAGGCGAAGCAGGTGGTGGAGCAACTGCGTAAGGACGAGAAGCCGGACGTGATTATCGCCGCCACCCATATGGGGCACTACGACAACGGCGAACACGGCTCGAACGCGCCGGGCGACGTGGAAATGGCGCGCAGCCTGCCGGCCGGGTATCTCGACATGATTGTCGGCGGCCACTCGCAGGATCCGGTGTGCATGGCCGGCGACAACCGCAAACAGGCAGATTACGTGCCGGGCACGCCGTGCTCGCCGGATCGCCAGAACGGCACCTGGATCGTGCAGGCGCACGAGTGGGGCAAATACGTGGGCCGCGCCGACTTCGAATTCCGCAACGGCGAGCTGAAACTGGTGCATTATCAGCTGATCCCGGTAAACCTGAAGAAGAAGGTGGAGAAGGCGGACGGCACCAGCGAGCGGGTGTACTACACCCAGCAGATCGCGGAAGACCCGACCATGATGAAACTGCTGACGCCGTTCCAGGAGAAGGGCAAGGCGCAGTTGGGCGTGAAGATCGGCAGCGTTAACGGCAAGCTGGAGGGCGATCGCAGCAAGGTGCGCTTCGTGCAGACCAACCTGGCGCGGGTGATGCTGGCGGCGCAGAGGGAGCGCGCCGATGCCGACTTCGCGGTGATGAGCGGCGGCGGGGTGCGCGATTCGATTGAAAGCGGCGATATCACCTATAAGAACGTGCTCAAGGTACAGCCGTTCGGCAACACCCTGGTGCATGTCGATATGAAAGGCAGCGAGGTTGAGCAGTACCTGGCGGTGGTGGCCAACATGAAGCCGGATTCCGGCGCCTACGCCCAGTTCGCCAACGTCAGCCTGGTGGCGGACGGCAAGGGCGTCAGCGAGGTGAAGATCAACGGCCAGCCGCTGCAGGCGGATAAAACCTACCGCATGGCGACGCTGAACTTCAACGCGCTGGGCGGCGACGGCTATCCGAAGCTGGACGGGCTGCCGAGCTACGTCAACACCGGCTTTATCGACGCCGAGGTGTTGAAGCAGTACATCGAGAAACATTCACCGCTGGATGCGGCGGCCTACGAGCCGAAGGGCGAGATCGTCTATCGATAAGGGCGTAGCGGAACGGCGTTTCTCGCTTGTCGCGGGGGCGCCGTTCCCGCCGTCGCTTTTTTCCTCCCCATCAACGCTTTCTGTCAGCGTTGCCGTTTTAGACGGCCTCTTACTTTCTTCTCTCCATATACGCCCTCGGCGGGCAGCCCACCATATTCTTGAAAAAAGTGGCGAAGGCGCTGTCGCTGGAAAACGCCAGCCGACCGGCGACGTCGGATTGGCTCAGCCCTGCGGCCAGCATCTCTATTGCTTTGATCAGGCGCCATTGCTGACGCCACTGTTGATAACTGAGGCCGGTTTCACGGCGGAAAATCCGGCTGATGGTTTTCTCGGAAGCGCCGCTGTAGCGCGATAGCTCGTGCAGCGGCGGAAGCATGTCCAGATTGGCCAGATGGCGCAGGCGCCGGTCGCTGGGCAGCGGCAGCAACGTCAGTTCGCGCGGCGCGGCGGCGATCTCGTCCAGGCAGACCGCCAGAATATTGGCGTGAGGCCCATGCTTCCAGTCGGTGTCGAATGCGGCGAACGCGATGCGTTCCAACACCTCGCGCAGCAGCGGCGAGGCTGTCAGTACGGCAAGCTGCGCAGGCAGACAGGCATAGCGATCGGCGTCGAGATAAAGCGAACGGTAACCGACTACGCCGTTGACCTGAACGCGGTGAGCCACTTGCGGCGGGATCCAGGCAACTCTGCCCGGCGGCAGCATACAGATGCTTTGGTTGAGCGTGATACGCATGCTGCCTTGCTGACAGAACAGCAACTGGCCCCTGTCATGCCAATGCGTGCCAGAGTCGTGCTGCGCCAGTTCGGCGGCGATCCCGAGCACGCCGTTGTCGAGCGTATCCGGATTAAAACTGTCCTGCGCCTGAAGCCACGCCATAGTATGTCCGATTTTGTAAATTTATTGTCTTTTATATTGTAATCGGCGCCGGGAGCAGATGCTACCTTGTGCAGCTTATTCTTGGCTACAGGATCTGTTATGCAACGTAAGCTGACTCTGACATTGGCGACGTCGATGATGATGTTTCCCCAGGTGGTGGAGACCATCTACAGCCCGGCATTGACGCACATTGCGCACGGTTTCCGGGTAAGTGCGGAAATGGCGGCGCAAACGCTCTCTTGCTACTTTTTCGCCTTTGCGCTGGGCGTGGTGGTTTGGGGGCGGATGTGCGACGTTATCGGACGCCGTCCCACCATTTTGGCCGGGCTGACGCTCTATCTGCTGGCTTCTATCGTCGCACTGTTCAGCGGCAGCTTCAGCGTGCTGCTGGCGGCGCGGGTGCTGGCCGCCTTTGGCGCGGCGGTCGGTTCGGTCGGGACGCAAACGGCGATTCGCGATCGCTTCGACGGTTATGAGTTGGCGCGGGTGTTCTCGGTGATGGGGATCGCCATGGCGATCAGCCCGGCGGTTGGCGTATTGAGCGGCGCAGTGCTGACTCACTATTGGGGCTATCAGGGGGTGTTTGGCGGTTTGGCGCTGTTGGCGGCGCTGTTGCTGGGCTATGCCGGTTGGCAACTGCCGGAGACGCGTCCGCAACAGGTGGTGAGGCATTCATTTTTCGGCACGCTGGGGCGGATGATCAAGGACGGGGATATTTGGCTCAGTGCGCTGCTGGTGGCGTTGTTCAATATTTGCATGTTCAGCTATTACCAGCTGGCGCCATTCCACTTCTCGGCGTTGGAACTGCCGGCGCAGTGGTTCGGTTATACCGGTTTGGTGTTGGCGGCCGGGGTCGGTATCGGCGCGGCGATCAACAAGTTTTTGATCGGCAAACACTGGCTGTTCCCCGCGTTGCTGATGCTGGCCTGCGTTTTGTCACTGGCCGGCGGCCTGCTGGTACTGCTGCTGGAAGGGAGCTTGTGGTTCGTTCTGCCGATGATGCTGGTGGTGATGGCGTACGGCATCGCCATTCCCAATATTCTGGCGCGCGCGCTGCGGCATTATAAAGACTGCATGGGCACCGCCGGCGCGATCCTTGGCCTGATGTATTACCTGATGCTTGGCGGTGGCTTGGTGCTGGCCGGGCTGTCGCAGCACCTGGGCGCCGTGCTGTCGCTCTGCAGCCTGTGCGTGCTGCTGTTGGCGTGGCGGGTGGTGCACAACGAGCGCCGTTTGGCGTTGCCTGAGAGTGAAAACGCCTGAGTGTTACCGGCTGGCCGGTTCGCTCAGGCGGCCAGCCAGCAACTGGTGAACGCCGGCTATCACCGCCTCGCGCTGCGTGGTGATATACATATGTCCGCCGGCAAAAGTGCGCTGCTGAAAATCGCCTTGCGCGATCCGGCGCCAGTCGAGCAAATCCTGCCGATCGATCAACTCGTCGTTTTCACCATAGAACATCGCCAGCGGGGCGTGGTAACCCGGTTGCGCAGGGAAAAGCAATTGGCTGGACAGCAACAGATCGGCACGGATCAGCGGCAGATAGTAATCGACCAGCGCGCTGTCGCCGATGAGAGACTCATCCAGGCCCTCGCCGGCACAAAGCGCGTTCAGCAAAGCGGCACGAGGCATCCTCAGCAACTGGCTGTGGCGCGCCAGAAAGGGCGATGAACTGGCGGAAATGATCAACTGCAGCGGCGGTTGGGGCAGCGCCATCGCTAACGCCAGAGCAACCCGTCCGCCAAGACTGTGGCCGAAAAAGATCAGCGGTTTATCCTGCAGTGGCTGCAGTGCCGGTATCAGTTGATTGATGAGCGATTGGGGTTGGCAGAGCGGCGCTTCGTGCGCCCGCTCCTCTCGACCGGGGTATTGCACGGCATAGAGTTCGATGTCCTGATGCAACGTGGGGCTCCATCGCTGAAAGGCAGTGGCTCCGGCGCCGGCGTGGGGAAAAGCGATCAGCCGCAGGCTGCCCTGGCGTCCCGGCGTCAGCGGTTTCAGGCCGAGGGGGGCGTTGGGGAAGTGGGTGCAATGCATGGTGAAAATCCGTATTTTCAGGGGTGCCAAGGAAGCCTGAGCTTCCTTGGCGTTAAGGGAATGCACTCAGTTGATGGCGTTCCACAATTCATCGAAGATCGGCGTGAACAGCGTAGATTTAAGATAGTCCGAACCCGATGAACCGCCGGTACCTTTCCGCTGCCCGATCGTCCGCTCCACCAGTTTCACATGGCGGTAACGCCACTCTTGCAGCAGTGAATCCAAATCAAGCAGTTGGTTGAGCAGCAGCGACTCGCAGCCTGAACGCGTCAGCGATTGCCTGATGATGTCGTCGAAGCCTTGCGCCGCCTGATTGGGCTGGTCATTGAGACGCATCAGGTGGCCGCGTATCGCCTGCCATAGGGAAACCGGTTGGATAATAGCCGCCAATCGGCGCTGTGCCTCTTCATCACCTTGATACTGTTGTAGTTTCTTTGGGTTTTCCTTGCCGAGCAGCGCTTCTATGCCGGCAAACTGGTAGGATTGGAAACCGCTGGCGGTGCCGAGATAGCTGCGAAAACGCTGGAATTCATGAAACTTCAGCGTGCAAATCACGGCGATCTGATTCACCACGGTTTGGGTAATGGCATTGACGCGCGTCATCGTTTCGATCGCCGCCGGTATATCTCCTTCTTCGATCAGCGCAATCGCCAGATGAAGCTCATCGATCAACTGCTTGAACCAGAGCTCGTAGGTTTGATGAGTGATGATAAACAAGTTTTCATTGCGGTGTTCCGCAGACGGCGAGGCTGGCTGTTGCAGTGACAGCAGCTGGTTTAGCTGCAGATAGCTGGCGTAATTCATGATGTCACTTTCCCTGTAGAAAACGAAAATAGGACGGGCCGACTGGGAAGGGCATCCCCGCTCAAATCCGGCAGTTGAATGGTCAGAAAATAGTGTCCCGCCGCGGCGTGCGCGGGAACCTGAATCAGCTCGGTCACGGAGGCGTATTTGCGCCCGGAGTGCGGCCTGTCGGGGGCATCAAGCCCCCAAAAACGGCGATGGTTGTCCATGCGTCCGCCGTCGTATAGCCGGTCGATCGACGGAATATCCACCAACAAATGCTGGACGCCGAGTTCGACGATGCGCGCCAGAGCTTGATGGCTGAAGTAGGGCGCGCAGGCTGCGGCGCGGAAATCGCTCGGCGTCTCGACCGCTATCACCAAAGCCTGCAGGTAGTCGCCCGACAACGGCGCCAGCGCGTCATCGAGCGCCGCCTGGGTAATCAGCCAATCTTCAGAGGCAGCGCTGGCGTTATAGCTCTCCGTGGTCCCGTCCGCGCGTTGCGGCCTGACGCGAATCAGGGTGGCGGCGATGAACGGTTCAAGCGGCAAATCCGCCACGTTGTGCGTTTCAGCAAGAATATGGCCGATGCATTCGGTGTGCGTGCCGTGGCAGTGTGGCACCAGGCTGATACGCTCGGCGTTGCAGACCCCGCCATGACGCACGCTGGCGACGGTATCGCCGTAACTCAGCGGCGCCGAATCGGCGGGGGCCACGCCATAAAGGTTGGTCGGGTTATCGGCGAAGTCCAGCCTGGCCGAGAGCCGCAGCGGCTCTCGGTAGTCAAGGTGATGGCAACGTCCATGGTGGTACACCTCAATGCGTTTCATCGGCGACCCCGGCAGTTTTGCTCAAGGCCAGCGCGGTGAGTTCGCGGATCTGGCTGTGCATGATGAATTCGCGGATAGTCAGCGAGACGCCCATCTGTTGACGAATGGCGTGCAGCAGTTGCGGGATCTGCAGTGAATTTCCACCCAGGCTGAAGAAGCTGTCGCAGACGCTGATCTGCGTCTGCGACAAGACTTGTTGCCAGATATGCTGCATGGCGCTTTCCGCCTCGTTGGCCGCAGGCGTGTAGTCCGCTTCGGAAGCCGAGTAGCGGGTTTCCGGCGCCGGTAGCCGACGAATGTCGATTTTATTGTTGTTGGTGAGCGGGAAGGCTGACAGCACCACAAAACCGGACGGGATCATGATATTCGGCAAGCGAGCTTTCAGCGCCGTGCGCACCGCTTTTTCATTCAGCTCCTCTCCCGGCGTTAACTGCAGGTAGCTGACGATGCGGGCCTGCTGGCCTTCACCGACAATTAAGCTGAGCGACCGCTCGATATTGTCGAGAGAGGATAAACTGAGATCGATTTCGCTCAATTCGATGCGGTGGCCGCGAATTTTGACCTGGTGATCGTTCCGGCCGAGGTATTCCAGCTGCCCCTGACGATTAAACCGCACAATGTCGCCGGTGCGGTACATATAGCGCTCGGTGCCGAACGCCTGGCGCCGTAGAAAGACCTTATCGCTCAGCGTCGGGTTGCGCCAATACCCCGGTGATACCCCTGCGCCGCCCAGCCATAGCTCACCAAATGCGCCGCTTGGCATCGGGTTGCCGGCCTGATCCATGACCAGAACGTCAGTCGACTGTATCGGCGTGCCGATACAGTCGCTCGCGCCTTCGTGAGTCAGATCGGCGCAGGTCGACCAGATGGTGGTTTCCGTCGGGCCATACACCTGCAGCACCCGTGTCGCGATGCGTCGCAATTGCGTCAACAAGGCCGCCGGCATCTTCTCGCCGCCGCACAGCACGGTCAGGGGGCGCTGGCCCGCCGCCGGCAGATGGTGGACGATGGTGCTCCAGACGGTAGGTGTCGCTTGAATCACGCTGGGCTGCTGTCGCTCGATAAAGTGATACAACTTGACCGGATCCATGGCGGTTTCTCGTGGACACAGCGTGACGTGCGCGCCGCCGGCCAGCGAGCAGAACAGTTCCAACCCAAAAATATCGAAACTGATGCTGGTCAGGCTGAGCACCTTATCGCTCGCGCTCAGCGCCAGCCGCCCGACGAAGTCGTGGGTGAAATTGTTCAGGTTGCCGTGGGTGATCATCACGCCTTTGGGGTTACCGGTTGAGCCTGAGGTGTACATGATGTAGGCCAGCGTATCGTCGGCTGGGATCGGCAATGTGTCGGCCGCTGCAGGTTGAGAAACCAGCGAGTCGAAACCGACGGCGGGACTGGCCCAACGTTGTTCTGGCTCACCATCGGTCACCAGCAACCGGGCTTGCGCGTTCTCGATCATGTAGCTCACGCGGTCGGCCGGGTAGTGTACGTCAATCGGCACGTAGTGTTTGCCGGCTCTCAGCACGCCGAGCAGGAGTACGGCGACGTGGCAACTTTTCTCCATCATGACGCCGACCGAAAAAGGCTTGCTGTCGATGCGCTGCAATGCATGCGCGATGCGCTCAGACTGCGCCCACAGCTGACGGTAGCTGTACTGTTGCCGTTCGCAGCTGACGGCGAGGCTGTCAGGCTGGGTTTGTGCCAAGCGATCAATTTGCACCAGCAGCGAGTCACCTGAACCTGCGTCCGAGCTGACGGCCAACTGTTGCAGCCAATGTTGCTCCCGTTCGCATAGCGGGTTGAGGGCACGCTGCGCCGTGTTGGCCGGCAGGGTGAGCAGTTGCCGCAGCGTTTGCTGATAGTTGTCCAACAGCATCTGCATGCTGGCGGGATAAAACAGTTCGCTGGCGTAATCGAGTTCGATGGCGACGGCGTCCTGTTCCACACTAAAGTTCCAGGTCATATCGAACATCGAGAAGCCGGACGAAAGCGGCAAGCGATGCAGCGTGCAATCGTGCAGGTTTTGTTGGCATACGTCGCCGGCGTTCTGCAGGATCGCCATGATTTGGAATAACGGATTTTTGTTCGACACCCGCTCGTATTCGATCTGGTGCAAGATCCGGTCGAACGAGAGCTGCTGATGCTGATAGGCGCCGATGCAGGTTTCCATCATGTTACCGATCAGCTCGGCCAGGGTGTCCTGTTCGCTCAGTTGGATACGCAGCGGTACGGTATTGACATGGAAGCCGCTGACCTGCGCCTGATCCAGGTTGTCCCGCGCTGCGATGGCGGTGCCGATGACGATATCCTGCTGCTGGGTATAACGGCTGAGCAGTAAACTTAAAGCCGCGCAGAGCAAGGCGAAAGGCGTGGCGCCCAGCGCTTTGCCCCGTGACGCCAGCAGACCGGCCACGTCGGGCTGCAGCTGATAATGGATGCGTTCTCCGGCGTGTGTCGGCATTAGCGGGCGTGGTTTATCCAGCGGGAAGTCCAGTTCGCGGCAGCCTTGCAGTTGCTGTTGCCAGTAAGCGACATCCGCCGGCGCAGGTGGCGCGATGCCGCTGTTGACGATGTCGATGGTTTGGATCTGCGGTTGCGGCGCGTCAAACCCATTGTGATCGTCGAGCTCGTTATAGCGCTGCCACAGATCGTTAAGGATCAGCTGTTCGCTCCAGGCGTCGGTAATTATGTTGTGTTTTACCCAAATCAAAACATGGTGCTGCTGATGATACTGTACCAGCCGAAGCACCAGCGGCGGCCGAGCGGTGATGTCGAAAGGCGTGGCACACAGTTGGCGCACCCACTTCTCTGCCGACAGCGTTTGGCCTTCCACCCAGTGGTCGGCAAGGCGAATCGGGGTATGCGGTTCTGCCAACTGATAGGCGACACCGTCGGTTTCGGCGAAGCGAGTGCGCAGGCTTTCATGTTTTTCATAGATAAAATTGATCGCCTGTTCAAAGCGCGCCAGATCGAGCGAGCCCTGGATGTCTATCGCCAGCGGCAGGTTGTAGCTGCAGTCGTCAGGATTCAATGCGCTCAGGTACCAGAGCAGGTTCTGCTGAGGGCTGAGCGGCGCGCGGCGTTCGTCGCAGATCGCGATGGCGCGCTCCGCGGCAACGGCCTTATTCTCGATATATTCGGCCAGTTTGCGTACCGTATTATGGCGGAACAGATCGGCGATGCTCAGGTGGCAGCAAAGATCGCGTGCGACGAGCGCGACGATTTTGCTCATTGTCAGCGAGTGTGCGCCCAGGTTGATGAACTCCTGTGTGACGTCGGCTTGCGGACAGCCGATGGCGTTGGCCACGATGCGCTCGAGAATGGCCTCAGTTTCTGTTTCCGGTGGCGTCAGGCGCTCATTTCGTTCATCCAGCGGCCAGTTTTCCAACTGTTGACGGGCGATCTTGCCATTGATGGTCAGCGGCAGCGCCGGCAAGAAAATAAAGACGCTGGGGATCGCGGCGGGGTGGAGCTGTGTGACCAACGCGTGACGCAGCGCGTCGATCGTCAGCTCAGGCGAAGCGGGTTGTACGAAGGCGGCGAGAATTTTGCCCGAGGGCTGGCTGCGAGCCACCACGCAGGCGCTTTCAACCAGGGGGTGACTGCGGACGGCGCTTTCCACTTCACCCATTTCGATGCGTACACCGCGTATCTTCACCTGGTGATCACGGCGGCCGACGAAAATAATGTTGCCCTGTTCGTCCCATTTGGCGATGTCACCGGTTTGATAAAGGCGCTCTTCGGCCGCCATATACGGTAGCCGACAGGTAATGAACTTCTCTGCGCTCAGCGCCTCTTGATGCAGGTAACCGTGCGCCAGGCCGCTGCCGGCGATGCACAGTTCGCCCTCAAAACCGACCGGCAGTGGATTGTGGTGGGGATCAAGGATGTGACAACGGTAGTTTTTCAGCGGTTTGCCAATGCAGTTCCAGGGAACGCCTGGACGATACTCGCACAGCGAAGTGGCAATGGAAGCCTCGGTCGGCCCGTAACCGTTGCACAATCGGGTGCGCTCGGCCCACCAGGTGACGACGTCCGCTGGCGGTGCGTCTCCCATGACGATCATTGTCCGCAGTCCCGGCCACATCTCGCGGGGCAACAATTCCAGAATTGCCGGTGTAATAGTGATATGGCCGATATCGTGTCGAGTCAGATAATCGTGCAGCGCGCCGACATCGGTATGCAGCTCCGAGGGCGCCAGATAAAGCGTCGCACCGCTGACCAACGCGCCATAGACGTCCCAGCCGAAGGCGTCGAAACCCAACGAGGCGATGGCCAGCACGCGACTGCCTTGCGCCAGGCCAATGAAATCGCGGTGGTTTTGCGCCACGTTGCTCAGGCCCTCACGCCCTATCATGACGCCTTTGGGCTTGCCGGTCGTCCCGGAGGTATAGCAGACGTAGGCCAGTGCGTCTCGCGATTGAGGGAGTTGCTCCGCATGGATGTTCAGCGAACGGTAGTCAATGCTTGATGGCGCAATGCACGGCGCGTCGCCGGAGTGCAACGGCGAGTCGGCCAAAATCAGCGCAGGCTGCACGTCGTCAAGAATGCTTTGATTGCGCGCCGCTGGCGCCTGCGGATCGAGCAGTACATAGGTTTTATTGCTTTTCAGTATCCCCAACAGCACGATCAGCAGCGTCGCTGACTTGTCCATCGAGACGGCGACGACCGAGCTGGCGGCTCCGCTGTGTTCAAGCAGCCAACAGGCAAACTGATCCGAGGCGCGATCGATCTCGCCATAGCTGTATATCTGGCCATCGGCATGCAGCGCGGCCTGTTGCGGATGAGCGGCGGCGGCGTGGCGGAACAAAGCGATGACGTCGTGCGCCAGCAGCTTGGCATCGTCGGTTGCGTTGAATTGGCTCAGGCGATGCAACGTTTGAGGTTGAGTAACAATGGGCGCGGCGACGGGATCGGCCGGATCTGCCAATAGCGCGTCAAGATAGTCGGTGAACGCGTTGAAACGCATGTCGTCGCCATACAGGGTAAGCTGAGTGCCGTCACCGCAAGCCGCTACGTCGACCATCGCTCGTGGCTGGGCATAGCGCCCCTGTTTGAGCGCGCCGGTTTCATTAAAGAAGAAATGTTGCAGCTGTGCGGGGGACGTGATGTCCGCCACCGGCAGCGTATGGAAGTCGGCGCCGGGTTGCCAGGTGAGATGGCAGAGATCGCTGCCGCAACGCCCCTGCATCTGATCGCCAAGGCGTTCCATCAGCAATGCGGTCAACTCGCGCATGCGCGTCGGTGATTCGGCATAGTATTTACGCGCCAAACGGTAGGGAGTGTCTTGTGCGTGCGGTAAGCCGCCACGCGAAAGCTCGACCACAATGTCGACAAGCTTTTCCTGCAGCAGGGGAAGTTGGGCGCCTGCGGCCATATCGGACAGCGCGTCGCACAGATAAGCGGTTTGGCCGGCGGAGCAAAAGTACAGAGAAAAGTGTTCTTGGTTTTGCAGGGTATCAATGTCGCTAATATTTTTTTTATTGGTTACGATCGTCAGCAGATTTTTTCCCTGCTGTTGCAGCCGTCGTATTGTTTCAGCGTTATTTTCAGTGGTGATAATAAGATCGAATTTTTCGATTGGACGGCGTTCGAGACTGATAAAACTAACCTGATGGCCGTATTCTTGGATTTCGTCTGTTAATAATTTACCGCAGGCACTGTCGCCGAAATAGCCAATATGAAGTAATTCCATTTTTGCTTCCTGAGAATAATGATTTCCCTTGCGGAATATCAAAGGGTGCTGACTTTTTATGCCGGTTAATTAGATTTTTGCATGCAGCGCATCGGCGATAGGCAAATCGGCCAGAATGCCCGATTTATTCAGTGCCACCAGCATTTGTTCCGTGACGATATTATTGGTTTCCCACGGTTTAACATGCGTTGCTGGATAAGTATCTGCGATGATGTCGATAATTTCCGCTTCGGCCAGACCGAGTTGGCGCAACATGCAGGCGCTGAAATCTTTGGCGATAGCGTCGGTTGCGTAGCCTTCCAGGAAAGCCAAAATCGGTTGTTGCAACGCTTGCTTGGTCGCCGCGTCGCTGTGGCGCCAGATATGGCTTAGCACCTGCTGTGAGAAGCGGGCATGGCGGCCTTCATCCGCAACGTGATCTTTCATCACCAGATAGAAGGTCGGGAAAATATCTTCGTTGTTGATCACATCGATAAGATCGGTCGTCAGCGCCTGCTCCGACAGAGACACGCACACCAGTCGCAGCAGTTCGCGCAGCCGTTCGTCCCCCATTGCCAACGATTGCGCCAGGGCATAGGAAGCCTCGGTGTCTTTTGGCATCGGCAGCGGCGCAATGGACGTCATCTGCTCTACCTGATTGATCAGATCCAGCGCCACCAGGGCGTGATAGGACTCATCCACGACCACGGTCAGCGCGTCTAGGCGCATTTCAAGCGGAAAGTCTACGCCGACCGCGTTTTTGTAGAGCTTGTAACTGGAATCATTGATGATATCCAACTCGATGTTGGCGATGCCATTCAGGTAGTGGTAGAGGGTTTGCACCTGAATATAGCGCAATGCTTGTTCACCGAGCGCGGCAACGCGCGGATGGAGGCACAGCGGCAGACGTTCCAAGGGGAAGAAAAGGGTTGATTGGCTGTCCTGTTCGTTGAGAAGGCGACGAGGACGGGAGCGGACAATCGCGGCGCGATCCCATTTTTTCAACGTGGTTTCAATGAGGCTCATCGGTTAATCCTTATTAATAGAGTTCTATTTCAATATCCGATTGTGAATAGGCACGGCAGGCTAGAATAATATTCTCTTCTAACTCCTCTTCGCATAAGGCACTCTGTTTTTCATGGCGTATATTTCCGCTGATTAGAAGTAATTTGCAACAGCCGCACCTCCCCTTTCGGCATAGGTTGGGGATGTCGATATTTAATCTTTCAAAGTTTTCAAGCAGCGACGTTTCAGGACAAAAGTCACCGATGCCCGCGCCATCAAAAATAACATGATGACCATCGGGCCCTGTTTTTGCAGACATGGCGTGTTATTCCCTATGGAAGTCAGTGAGTGAGATCACATTTTAAAATTCATATAAGTAAATTGTTATTAATAATAGGTTGTGGGTTTTAATGGGGAGTAACGATAGCTTTGGCTTTGTATATTGTCAACACGACACATTAAAAACATTAACATTATATTAAAGGTTGTTTCACATAATATAGTTCATATTCAAACTTTATTGCCTGGATTGTTTAGCAATTCTTATTATTGTTTGTTTTATAATATCAATAGGCAAAAATCTTTGTTCAGCGAATGGAAAACAGGACGTCGCCGCCTTCTAATGATAGCCTGAGCGGCAATTTGGTTTTGATAACGCAAGCAGGAAGATGACATGTTGAAAACCGCAGGCTGGCTGCTGCCCGCCATCCTGGCGCTGGCGGGGTGTTCGTCATCCGGCCAACGTCATGAGCAAACGCTTAGCCAGGCGCTGACGGCCCTCGACCAGGACAAGGCGCTGATTGGGGCGTCGAGCGGCGTGATGGTGCGCGACGCCGAGAGCGGCACCGTGCTGTATCAGGCGCACGCGCAGCAGCGTTTGGCGCCGGCTTCCAACATGAAGATGTTCACGTCTCTGGCGGCGTTCGGCGTGCTGGGGGCGGATTACCGGTTTGAAACCCGGCTGCTGACCACCGGCGAGCAGCGCGGCGACACTTTGCGGGGGGATCTCTATCTGCAGGGCAGAGGCGATCCGACGCTGCACCCGGACGATCTCGACACCTTCGCCGCCACGCTGGCGCAGCGCGGCATTCGCCATATCCATGGGCGGCTGATCCTGGATGCCAGCGCGTTCGATCAAACGCCATTCGGCGCCGGCTGGAGCTGGGACGATGAACCCTTCGCCTTCGCCGCGCCGATCTCGGCGCTGAACTACGCCTTTACCCCCGGCGGCGATATCAACGTGGTGCGGGTGGACGTGCAGCCGGGCGCCCGCGCCGGTGCGCCAGGGCGGGTGAGTTTCTATCCCGCCAATGATGCGGTGACGCTGGTCAACCACACCACCACCGGCGGCGACACCGCACTGACGTTCGATCGCCAGCCGGGCAGCAACCGAATCGTGGTCAGCGGCACCGTCGCCGCGCAGGCGGAGGCCAGCTCACGCTTGATTACCGTCGATCAGCCCGCCCGCGTGGTTGGCGCCTTATTGCAAAATGCCCTGCGCGCGCACGGCATCACGCTGCGCGGCAACGCTGAAGAAGGCGTGACCCCTGCGGGCGCCCGGCTGCTGGCGGAAAAAACCTCACCGCCGCTCTCCCGATTGGCCGTCACCTTCCTGAAAGTGTCCAACAATGGTTACGGCGAGGTATTGACCAAAGCGATGGGCCGCAAGACGCAGGGCAAGGGGGACTGGGCTGCCGGCCTGCAGGCGATCGGCCGGTTTGTGCAAAGCCAGGGCATCGAGACCGGCGCGTACCGCCAGGTGGACGGTTCCGGGCTGTCGCGCATGAACCAGATCACGCCGCAGCAGCTGACGACGCTGCTGCTGGCGGCCAGAAAACAGCCGTGGTTCGCCGAGTGGTATAACGCCTTGCCCATCGCGGGCCAGCCGGGGCTGCTGGTGGGCGGCACGCTGCGGAGCCGCATGGTGAAAAGCGCGGCTGCCGGCCGCGCCCACGCCAAGAGCGGTTCCATGACCGGGGTATCGTCGCTCAGCGGGTATGTCGACTCGGCGACCGGGCGGCCGCTGGCGTTCGCCATCATCAGCAACAACTACCTGGTGCCCGGCGCAGAGGTGAAAGCGCTGGAGGATCGCCTGGTCGAGACGCTGGCGGCCTGTGACGCCACGGTGGTGTGCCGCTGAGAAGGCGGCGTCAGTCGCGCTTGGCGATGTCGGCGAAGCTGCCGGCCAGCAGGCGGCACAGATCGGCGGCGGCCAGTTCGATGTCCAGCCCGCGTTTGCCGCCGGAAACGTAGATGGTGTCGAACGCTTGCGCCGGGCTGTCGATCACCGTCGGCAGCCGTTTTTTCTGCCCCAGCGGGCTGATGCCGCCCACCAGATACCCGGTGACGCGCTGGGCCAGCTGCGGATCGGCCATCTCGGCCTTTTTGGCGCCGAGCGCGCGGGCGACCTTTTTCAGATCCAACTGGGTGGCGACCGGCGTGACCGCCACCGCCAGATGTTTGGCGTCGCCGTTCAGCGCCACCAGCAGCGTTTTGTAAACCCGATCGGCATCCAGCCCCAGCTTTCTCACCGCTTCGTCGCCGAAGTTGGTTTCGTCGCTGTCGTGGTGATACGGATGAAGGGTGAAGGCGACCTTTTGTTTCTCGAGCAGAACGACTGCGGGCGTCATAATGTATTGTCCAAAATGTCCCTAACGGGGAAGGGGTGATAACCAGCCTTAAAAATACAAAAATCCAACCCGCCCGGCAACCTGAGCGGCTGTTACATAAAGCGGGTTGCCAAGATATTCACCGGGTTGCTACCCTGTTTGTTGTAACCGTTAACACGGTTGCTATGCGTATAACTACAATACAAGAAATTCCTCTTTGACTGGCCAATAGCGATATTGGCCTCTTTTTTAGCCCTGTGGCTGCAGCATCGCCGGCAGGTTATCCTCGCCGTACAGGTGCAATGCGCCAACCGCCACCACATAGTCACCGGCCGGCAGCGCCTCCAACTGACGCCGCCAGTCGCGATTGCGCTGATGCATCAGCACATCGTACAGCCCGGCGCTGAAGGTGGCGGGCAGGGTGTCCAGCGTGCCGCGCGGTTTGGCGTCCAGCCACCAGCTCACCATGGTTTGCAGCAGCCGCGCGTTGGTGTGCCAGTGCTCCAGCGTATCGCGCAGCAGCGCGATGCCGCCTTCCGGCAGCTGTTCCAGCATCGCCAACTGCTGCTGTGCCCCTTCCAGCTCGATCACCGGTTTGTCCTGCGCGCGGGCGGCCTGCAGCAGCTGATAGTCCACGCCGTACTCCGCCCGCAGCCCCAGACGCTGAGCCTGGCGCGCCTGCATCATCAGCGCCACCTGCCAGCCGGGCAGGGTGGCGAAGGCGTGCGGATCGGCGCCCAGCTCGTGGCAAAGCGCCAGCAGCCGTTGATATTCTTCGGCGGACAGGCGCTGTTCCAGCGCCGGCTGCTGTTCTGCGTGGTCAAAAGGGGAGGCGGCGCCGGTGATATCGGCCTCGACGATCAGCGCGTCGGCCTGCTGCAGCCGGGCGGCCAGCCGCGCCGGCAGCGGCGACATATCGACGGTGCCCATATGGATGCTGCCCACCAGATGCAGCCGACGATCGCCCGGCAGAGTGATGTCCAGCGCCGGATAAGCGTATCGTTTGGGCGAGATCAGGCCGAGGAAGGCGGCGAGGCGGCGTAACAGTTGACCCATACGGCGTGGCTCCTGAATAACGGGTGCGCGTTTCAGCATGAAAGGCGAGGGAAAATCGTCATTCATGCTAAACGCTATCCGCCGCGCAGGAAAGCCCGGAAAACGGCGGGGCGCCATGATGGCGCCCCTGAGATCACTTCCTGGGTTTAAAACGCAGCAGCCGGTTGGCGTTGCTGACCACGGTAATGGACGACAGCGCCATCGCCGCGCCCGCCACCACCGGGCTGAGCAGCGTGCCGGTCAGCGGGTAGAGCACGCCGGCGGCGATCGGGATGCCCAGCGTATTGTAGATAAAGGCGCCGAACAGGTTCTGCTTCATGTTGCGCAGCGTGGCCTTCGACAGTTCCACCGCATCCGCCACGCCGTGCAGGCTGTGGCGCATCAGGGTGATGGCGGCGGTCTCGATGGCGATGTCGCTGCCGCCGCCCATCGCGATGCCCACGTCGGCCTGCGCCAGCGCCGGGGCGTCGTTGATGCCGTCGCCGACCATCGCCACGCGTTGGCCCTGCGCCTGCAGCTGTTTGATCGCCGCCGCTTTACCGTCCGGCAGCACCCCGGCAATCACCCGATCGATACCGGCCTCTTTGGCGATGGCGTTGGCGGTCACCGGATTGTCGCCGGTCAGCATCACCAGCTGATACCCCTGCTGGTGCAGGCGCTGCAGCGCCGCGACGCTGTCCTCGCGCAGCGGATCGCGAATGGCGAACAGCGCGGCCGGTTTACCGTCAACGGCCAGCAGCACCGGCGTCACGCCGCGTTCGGCCTGGTCGCGCATCGGCGCTTCCAGTTCGGCGATCGCGACCTGATGCTGCTCCAGCAGCGCGGCGTTGCCCAGCAGCAACTGCACGCCGTCGATCTCCCCGCTGACGCCGGCGCCGCGCAGGGTGCGGAACTGCGCCACCTGCGGCAGCGTTTGCCCGGCGGCGCGTTCCATGATGGCGCGCGCCAGCGGGTGATTGGAGCCTTGCTCCAGCGCGGCGGCCCAGCCGATCGCCTGCTGTTCGCTGACCTGATTGAAGGTCAGGATCTCCACCACCTGCGGCTTCCCTTCGGTCAGGGTGCCGGTTTTGTCGAACACCAGGGTGTCCAGCTGGCTGGCCTGCTGCAGGGCGTCGGCGTCGCGTACCAGCACGCCAAACTCCGCCGCGCGGCCCACGCCGGAGATGATCGACATCGGCGTAGCCAATCCCAATGCGCACGGGCAGGCGATGATCAGCACCGTGGTGGCGATCACCAACGTATAGACCAGCTGCGGCTGCGGGCCGAAGAAGTACCATATCGCCGCGCTGAACAGGGCGATCGCCACCACCGCCGGCACGAACACCGCCGAGACGCGGTCGGCCAGTTGGCCGATCGCCGGTTTACTGCTCTGCGCCTGGCGCACCAGTTTGATGATGCGCGCCAGCGTAGTTTGGCTACCGATGGCGGCGGCGCGGAACAGCACGCTGCCGTCGTCGACCACCGTCCCGGCATGCACCGTATCGCCGGGGCCTTTCTGCTGCGGCACCGCTTCGCCGGTCAGCATCGCTTCATCGAGCCAGACTTCGCCCTGCACGATTTCACCATCGACCGGCACGCGATCGCCGGTGGTCAGCCGCAGCGTCATGCCGAGCTGCACCTCCGCCAGCGGGATATCGCGCTCGCCGTCGTCGGTTACCAGCCGTGCGGTAGGCGGCGTCAGATCCAGCAGCCGTTCCAGCGCCTGCGAAGAACGCTGGCGAGCGCGCTGCTCCAGCGCATGGCCGAGGTTGATCAAACCGATGATCATCGCGCTGGCCTCGTAATAGAGGTGGCGCGCCTCCATCGGGAAGAAATCGGGCCAGATGTTGACGGCGATCGAATAGAGCCAGGCGGCGCCGGTGCCGAGCGCCACCAGGGTATCCATGGTGGCGCTGCCGTTCATCAGCGCGCGCCAGGCGTTGCGGTAGAAGTGCCCGCCGGCGAACACCATCACCGCCAGGGTGATGACGCCGACCAGCAGCCAGGGGCGCTGGGTTTCCGGCGTCAGCGTCATGCTGCCGCCGAACAGCCCCCAGGCCATCAGCGGGATACCCAACGCCAGACCCAGCGCCGCCTGCCAGCTAAAGCGCTTCATGTTGGCGCGTGCGGTCTGCTGTTGGCGCTCGCGGCGTTCGGTCTCGTCCTGAATCATTTCGGCGCCGTAGCCGGCTTTTTCCACCGCCGCCACCAGCGCCTGCGCATCGGTGGCGCCGGTCACCAGCGCGCTGCGCTCCGCCAGGTTGACGCGCGCGTGCTCAACGCCGGGAACGCTTTGCAGCGCCTGCTGCACTTTATTGACGCAGCTGGCACAGGTCATGCCGCTGAGCAGCAGCTGTACGCTGTCGTCCGCGCCGTCGGTTGCCGGAAGGGGAGATTGCGCCGCTGGCTGAACGTCCGGCAACGAAGGTGTTGCGTCAGTCAACGGCTCAGTTTTTGGGGCGGCGGCGCCCGCTACGCCGGCGTGATAACCGGCATCTTCCACCGCGGCGATCAGCGCCTGCGGATCGGCATCGCCGTACACTTTCGCGCTGTCGATAGCGACGTCGGCGGCGAACACGCCCGGCACCGCTTCCAGCGCTTTGCGGGTGGTGCCGACGCAGTGCATGCAGCTCAGGCCGCTCAGCTGCAGTTCGGTATCGGCGTGCGGCGCGACTTCGGCCTGATAACCGGCGGCGATCACGCTGTCGATCAGCGCGCTGTCCGGTGCGTCGCCGGTCACTTTGGCGTAATGCACGTTAACGTCCGCCTGTTCGACATCGCTGCGGCTTTCCAGGGCTTTTTTCACCCGCTGCGCGCAGTTCATGCAGGACAGCCCCTGCAATGCCAGCATAGTGGTGTGTGACATGATTGAACTCCTTGCTTAAAAGGCGGTGTTTAAAGGTTGACCGCCGGACCTGTTTTCACTAAGAATGGAGCTTAAACCTTCCAGCAAGGGTAAGGTCAAGGAGGGAAAATGAATATTAGCGACGTCGCGAAAAAAACCGGGTTAACCAGCAAAACGATTCGTTTTTACGAAGAGAAAGCGCTGATTACCGCCCCGATCCGCAGCGATAACGGTTACCGCCATTATTCCGCCAGGCACGTTGAAGAGCTGACGCTGCTGCGCCAGGCGCGGCAGGTGGGCTTCAACCTGGACGAGTGCCGCGAGCTGGTGGCGTTGTTCAACGATCCGGCCCGCCACAGCGCCGACGTGAAGGCGCGCACGCTGCAGAAGGTGGCGGAGATCGACAGGCACATCAGCGAACTGGGCGAAATGCGCCAGCGCCTGGTGACGCTGGCCGACCAATGCCCGGGCGACGAGGGGGCGGAGTGCCCCATCATCAACAACCTGGCAGGATGCTGTCGTTCAAATTAGCGGCCGATGGCGCGGATCACCAGCGTGACGCCTTCCACCGCTACCACTTCCACTTCGGTACCGGCGGGCAGATCTTCCGCCGCCTGCGCGCGCCAGCTGCTGTCGCCGATATTGATGCGCCCCATGCCGTTGTGCATCGGCTCCGTCAGCGTGGCGCGGGTGCCGATCAGCTGGCGGTTGCGCTGGTTGAGCACCGGCGAACCGCCGGATGCGGCCGCCGGGCGCCGGCGCAGCCAGTACCACCACAGGTAGGCGACGACGACGGTCAGGACGGCGAAGATCATGCCCTGCCACGCCCAGGAAAGCGGCGGCAGCAGCCAGATCAGCACGCCGACCAACAGCGCCGCCACGCCGCTCCACAGCAGGTAGCCGCCGGCGCCGAGCATTTCCGCTGCCAGCAACACGCCCCCGAGGGAGAGCCAAAACCACAGCGGATTCGCCGCGATCAGTTCGAGCATGATTATTTGCCTTTGCTTTCTTTCAGCAGTTCGGTAATACCGCCGATCGAGCCGAGCAGGCTGCTGGCGTCCAGCGGCATCATCACCACTTTGCTGTTGTTGGAGGAACCGATCTTCTGCAGCGCGTCGGTGTATTTCTGCGCCACGAAGTAGTTCACCGCCTGAATGTTGCCGCTGGCGATGGCGTCGGACACCAGCTGGGTGGCGCGCGCCTCGGCCTCGGCGGCGCGTTCACGCGCTTCCGCCTGCAGGAATGCCGACTGGCGTTCGCCCTCGGCCTTCAGGATCTGCGACTGTTTCTCCCCTTCGGCGCGCAGAATGGCCGCCTGACGCACCCCTTCCGCCTCCAGGATGTCGGCGCGTTTGGTCCGTTCGGCCTTCATCTGGGCGTTCATCGAGGCGATCAGTTCCGCCGGTGGCCGCACGTCGCGGATCTCGATACGGGTGATTTTCACCCCCCACGGATTGGTCGCTTCATCGACGATGTGCAGCAGGCGGCTGTTGATGCTGTCGCGCTGAGACAGCATTTCGTCCAGCTCCATCGAGCCGAGCACGGTGCGGAAGTTGGTCATGGTCAGGTTGACGATCGCCTGTTCGAGGTTGCTGACCTCGTAGGCGGCGCGGGCCGGATCGACTACCTGGATAAAGCACACCGCGTCGATGGCGACGTTGGCGTTATCGCGGGAAATCACCTCCTGCGAGGGAATGTCCAGTACCTGTTCCATCATGTTGATTTTACGGCCGATGCGGTCCATGAACGGCACCACCAGGTTCAGGCCCGGCATCAGCGTTTTGGTGTAGCGGCCGAAGCGTTCTACCGTCCATTGGAACCCCTGCGGCACAATTTTGACGC
The DNA here is from genome assembly GCF_052169175.1 of Serratia sp. CY31944. Classification (NCBI taxonomy): domain Bacteria; kingdom Pseudomonadati; phylum Pseudomonadota; class Gammaproteobacteria; order Enterobacterales; family Yersiniaceae; genus Serratia; species Serratia sp. CY31944. Next base: position 65,215 of record NZ_JBJNLG010000006.1, on the reverse strand, counting down.
CGGCGAACACCACAATCAGCGCGACGACGATCACGATGGGGATAAAAGTAAGCATGCAAACCTCCTGTCAGACATATGTAAACAGATATTACGTCAGCGCCGGAAAAATGCCTACCGATACCGCGACTTAATCCAGAGCGCCGATCAAACCCGCGATCAGCGGATCCCGCGTCTGGAACAGGTTGATAAGGGTGCGCACTGCTTCACCGCCGCGAGCATCGGACCAGGCCAGCGACAGGGGAGAAGACTGGCGCGGGTATTTGAGCTGTTTGGCCACCAACTCGCCGCTCTCCAGATAAGTTTGGCACAGCCGGCGCGGAAGGAAACCGATCCCGAGACCGCGCAGATGGCACTCCAGCTTGGTGCGCAGATCCGGCACCTTGATTTCCTGCTGGCCCGACAGCAGCCAGGCGGTGCGCTTGGCCAAATGGCGTGCGGTATCTTCGACGTTGATCGCGGCGTAAGGGCGCAGCTGCGTTTCGTTCAGCGGATCGGCGGCGGCGGCCAGCGGGTGCGTCGGCGCGATGGCGAACACCCACTCTATTTTGCCCAGCGGCAGCACCTTGATGCTGTTTTCCAGCGATTCATTGCCCGCCGCGCCGATCGCCAGATGGCAATCCTCATTCAGCAACGCGTCCCACACGCCCATGTACACCTGGCGGGAAATGTGGAATTGGGTGAACGGGTATTTGTCGTGCAGGTGAGTTAACAGCCCGGCTACGGCGGCGTCGTCGTACAGCAGGTTGTTGATCACGATATTCACCTGATGCTCTACGCCGTCGTTGATTTGCCGCAGCTCGCCCGGCATGGCGTCCAGCCAGGTATGCCACTGGCGGCAGCGTTCCAGCAAATACTCTCCGGCCGGCGTCAGGTTGACGGTGCGGGTGGTGCGGATAAACAGCTGCGTGCCGATGCTCTCTTCCAGCGTTTTGATGCGGTAGCTGATGGTGGCGGTGGTTTTGTGCAGCAGCTCCGCCGCGCGGGAGAAACTTTGGCACTCGGCAACTTTGATAAACGAACGAATGGTTTCGTGATCCAGCATGAGGGGTCCTTGGCTGACACCGCCTTTTCGGTTATCGGTGAGAAGAATCTACTGATGTTGCGGCGCGATAGGCAGCGGCAAAGCGCAACCCCACGATCCCGGTCACAGAATCATCCGATAGCGATGAATATGCGCCGCCCCATTTTGCCCGATGATGAATCAGGCGGTTTTTTAATTCATTGATTTAAGGCAACTAATATTACTCTTCGATCATAAAGTGTGCTGGCGATCTTATTGTGGAAAAATTTTCCAAAAAAATGCTGTCAAATTCACCACGCGCTGTCTAGAGTGAAGGCGTTGGGTGAAATATCGCCGTTCAATCGTCGTCTGGGTCATGCGCTTGGGAGAATCACATGGATTTAGTCATCGAAGAATTAACGCCGGCGGCCTTTGCGCCTTATGGCGATGTATTGCAGATAGAGGGCTCGCGTTTCTTTCATATCAATGACGGGAAAACCGAGCGTTATCACGATCTCGCCAGGATAGAGGTGTCCGACGGCAACCGGGTGCTGGCCAGCATCAACCGGGCGGAACCCTGCGATCTGCCGATGACCTTTTCCCTGTTGGAAAAGCATCCGCTCTCGTCGCAGGCCTTTGTGCCGATGAACGGCGAACGCTTCGTGGTGATCGTCGCCGAACCGGGCGAAACCATCCCTGTCGGCACCCTGCGCGCCTTTATCACCAACGGCAAACAGGGGATCAACTATCATCGCAATGTCTGGCACCACCCGCTGTTCGCCTATGCGAAGGTCACCGACTTTTTCACCATCGACCGCGCGGGCGCCGACAACTGCGTGGTCAGCCGCTTGCCGGAGCCGTATCGCATAGTTTTGGCATAGCGCTGGCCGCACGCCGCGCTGGGCGTTTATCATAGCGTCACCCATGCCGTCACTGACAAAGGAAGCTTGAATGACCGAATTACGCAGGAAAGGACGACCCGCCACCGAAGCCGGCGCCACCAAAGGAGCGCAGGCGTTGGATCGCGGGCTGGAGATCCTCCAGTACCTGGCCAACGCTGGGGGGAGTTCGTCGGTTTCCGTGCTGTCCGAAAAGCTGGAGTTGCCGCTTTCCACCACCTTCAGGTTGTTGAAAGTGCTGGAGAAATCGGAATTCGTCTTTCAGGATCCACAGCTGGGCTGGTGGCATATCGGCATTCAGTCGTTCACCGTCGGTTCCGCTTACATGAACGATCGCGACGTGGTATCGGTGGCCGGGCCGTTCATGCGCCGGCTGATGCTGCTGTCCGGCGAGACCGCCAACCTGGCGATCCGCAACAATTTCGACGCGGTGCTGATTCGCCAATGCGAGTGCCAGGCGATGGTGCGCATGTGCGCACCGCTGGGCAGCCGTTTGCCGCTGCACGCCTCGGGCGCTGGCAAGGCGCTGCTGTACCCGCTGGCGGAAGAGGAAATGCTGGATCTGATCGTGCGTTCGGGGCTGCAATCCTATACGCCGAAGACGCTGACCAGCGTGAACCTGCTGCGCAAGGATCTGCATCAGTCGCTGGAACAGGGCTACACCATCGACGATGAAGAGCACGCGCTCGGCCTGAACTGCCTGGCTTCGGCGATTTTCGATCGCAACAACAACGTGATCGCCGCCATCTCCATCTCCGGGCCCAGTTCGCGGGTCGGCAAGGAGCGGTTCAAGGAGCTGGGCGAACTGGTGGGTGAAGTGGCCAGAGACATCAGCGCCGCGCTGGGCGAATCGCGCAGCAAGGCGTAAACGTCGCGCGCCGGGCTGAACCGGTGCGGAGCAATACTCCCCGTTTGATGAGCAAACGGGTTTTTTTGAGCGTAATTTTAAGTTGGAAAAATTTTCCAATAAATTGAGGAGAGCATCACATGGCAATTATGCGAGCGGTAGACGCGGCAATGCACGTGCTGGAAAAAGAAGGGATCACCACCGCGTTCGGCGTGCCCGGCGCGGCGATCAACCCGTTCTACGATGCGATGCGGCGGCACGGCGGCATCAAACACTACCTGGCGCGGCACGTGGAAGGGGCCTCGCACATGGCGGAAGGCTACACCCGCGCCGCCGCCGGCAATATCGGCGTGTGCATCGGCACCTCCGGCCCGGCGGGCACCGACATGATCACCGGCCTTTACTCCGCCTCCGCCGATTCGATTCCGATCCTGTGCATCACCGGCCAGGCGCCGCGTGCGCGTTTGCACAAAGAAGATTTTCAGGCGGTAGACATCGAATCGATCGCCAAGCCGGTGACCAAGATGGCGGTCACCGTGCAGGAACCGGCGCTGGTGCCGCGTGTGCTGCAGCAGGCGTTCCACCTGATGCGCTCCGGCCGGCCGGGCCCGGTGCTGATCGATCTGCCTTTCGACGTGCAGATGGCGGAGATCGAGTTCGATCCGGACACCTACTCTTCGCTGCCCGCCTATAAGCCGGCGGCCACCCAGGCGCAGATCGACAAAGCGCTGGATCTGCTGTGCGCGGCGAAAAAACCGCTGATCATCGCCGGCGGCGGCATTCACAACGCCGACGCGGCGGATCTGCTGCTGCAGCTGGCGGAGATCTGCAACGTGCCGGTGATCCCGACGCTGATGGGCTGGGGCGCCATTCCGGACGATCACCCGCTGATGGCGGGCATGGCGGGCCTGCAAACCTCGCATCGCTACGGCAACGCCAACCTCCTGGATTCGGATCTGGTGTTCGGCATCGGCAACCGCTGGGCCAACCGCCACACCGGCTCGGTGGACAAGTACACCGCCGGGCGCAAGGTGGTGCACATCGATATCGAGCCGACGCAGATTGGCCGGGTGATCTGCCCGGATCTGGGCATCGTTTCCGACGCGCGCATCGCGCTGCAAATGCTGGTGGACACGGCAAAGCGCCGCTTCGAGCGCGGCGAGTTGCCGAATCGCGACGACTGGTGCGCCGCCTGTCTGCAGCGCAAGCAAACGCTGCTGCGCAAGACCCACTTCGACAACGTGCCGGTCAAGCCGCAGCGGGTGTATGAAGAGATGAACCGTGCCTTCGGCCGCGACGCCTGCTACGTCACCACCATCGGGCTGTCGCAGATCGCCGCCGCGCAAATGCTGCACGTTTTCGAGCCGCGTCACTGGATCAACGCCGGCCAGGCCGGCCCGCTGGGCTGGACGTTGCCTGCGGCGCTGGGCGTGTGCGCCGCCGATCCGCAGCGCAAGGTGGTCGCGCTGTCGGGCGACTATGATTTCCAATTTATGATTGAAGAGCTGGCGGTCGGCGCACAGTTCAAGCTGCCCTATATCCACGTGCTGGTGAACAACGCCTATCTGGGGCTGATCCGCCAGGCGCAGCGCGGGTTCGATATGGATTACTGCGTGCAGCTGTCGTTTGAAAACATCAACAATGCGGAGATTGGCGAGTACGGCGTCGATCACGTCAAGGTGGCGGAAGGGCTGGGCTGCAAGGCGCTGCGGGTGTTCAAACCGGAAGAGATCGCGCCGGCGTTCCGTCAGGCCCAGGAATTGATGCAGCAGCACCGGGTGCCGGTGGTGGTGGAAATCATCCTGGAGCGCGTCACCAATATTTCCATGGGCACCGAGCTGGATAACGTCAACGAGTTCGAGCCGGTGGCGGCAACGCCGGAAGACGCGCCGACCTCGGTCAACTTCTTTGATTACCGTTGAGGAGCCTTACCATGCCGAAATTTTCAGCCAACCTGTCCATGCTGTTCACCGAAGTCGATTTCATGCAGCGCTTCCGTCGGGCGAAGGAGCAGGGCTTCAGCGCGGTGGAATACATGTTTCCCTATGACTACCCGATCGCCGCGCTGCGCAGCGAACTGGAGGCGCATCGCCTGAGCCAGGTGCTGTTCAACCTGCCGGCCGGCGACTGGGCGGCGGGCGAACGGGGCATCGCCTGCTTGCCGGGGCGCGAAGCGGAGTTCCGCGACGGCGTCGGGCGCGCGATCGAGTATGCGCAGGCGCTGGGCTGCGATCGCATCAACTGCCTGATCGGCAATCCGGATCCCGCCGTCGGCCGCCATACCACCGACGAACGGGTGAAAGAGAACCTGAGCTACGCCGCCGACACCCTGGCGCGGCAGAATATCCGCCTGCTGATCGAACCGATCAACCGCTACGACATGCCGCAGTTCTACCTGCAAACCTCCCGGCAGGCGATCGAACTGATCGAAGCGATCGGCAGCCCCAACCTGTATCTGCAGTACGACCTTTACCACATGCAGCGCATGGAGGGAGAGCTGACGCAGACCCTTGAGCGCCTGCTGGCGAAGATCGACCACGTTCAGGTCGCCGACAACCCGGGGCGGCACGAGCCGGGCACCGGCGAAATCAACTGCGAGTTTATTTTCGCGCAGCTGGATCGCATGGGTTACCGCGGCTGGATCGGCTGTGAATACAAACCGCTCACCACCACGGAAAGCGGCCTGTCATGGATTAAAAAATACCTGTCTTGAGGAGATGAAAATGAAAGTGGGATTTATCGGTCTGGGCATCATGGGCGCGCCGATGGCGGAAAAGCTGCTGGCGGGCGGGCACACGCTTTACGCCCATACCCGGCATCAGGTGCCGGCGGCGCTGTTGCAGCACGGGGCCATTGCCTGCGGCGATCCGCAGCAGGTGGCGGATGAGGCGGACGTGATCTTCATCATGGTGCCGGATACGCCGCAGGTGGAGGAGGTGCTGTTCGGTGAACGCGGCTGCGCCGCCGGCAAGCTGAACGGCAAAGTGGTGGTGGATATGAGCTCCATTTCACCGCTGGAGACCAAGCGATTCGCGCAGCGCATCAACCAGCTGGGCGCCCAGTATCTGGACGCGCCGGTTTCCGGCGGCGAAGTGGGCGCCAAACAGGGCACGCTGACCATCATGGTGGGAGGCGAGGAAGCGACCTTCGAACGGGTACAGCCGCTGCTGGCGCTGATGGGCAAGAACATCACGCTGATCGGCGGCAACGGCGACGGGCAAACCTGCAAGGTCGCCAACCAGATCATCGTGGCGTTGACCATCGAAGCGGTCTCCGAGGCGCTGGTCTTCGCCTCGCGCGCCGGCGCCGATCCGGCCCGGGTGCGCGAAGCCCTGATGGGCGGTTTCGCCTCGTCGCGCATTCTGGAGGTGCACGGTGAGCGGATGATCAAGCGGGCGTTCGCGCCAGGGTTCCGCATCTCGCTGCACCAGAAGGATCTTAATCTGGCGCTGCAGGGCGCGAAGGCGCTGGCGCTCAGCCTGCCGAATACCGCCACTTGCCAGGAGTTGTTCAACGTCTGCGCCGCCAATGGCGACGGCGAACTGGATCACTCCGCGCTGGTGCGGGCGCTGGAGATCATGGGCAACCACCGGGTGGCCGGCTAAGAGTACCCCCGGCATTTAATTCGCCGGCTTATCGTTAGAATCAGAGATGTTCGACATTAATAACGCCCTCTTTATGATAAATAAAGAGGGTCCCCGCCAATCCAATAAAAAATGATTCAGCACAATAAAAAGTAAAAAGCAGGATGCCAACCGAGGAGACACTGAATATGGCAACCGATAATGCTGTTATTGATAAAGATATTCTTACCGCCCCTGACAAAAACCGTTTATATCGAAAAATCGCCTGGCGCATTATGCCCATTTTATTAGTGAGCTATATCGTCGGTTATCTCGATCGGGTTGGCATTTCGTTCTCGAAATTTCAAATGATGCCCGATATTCTGAACGGCAATGTCTCGATGGCCGAAGCCGTTTACGGGCTGGGCGCCGGGGTGTTTTTCATCGGCTATATCATCGCCGGGGTACCCAGTAATATTCTGCTGAGCCGCTACGGCGCCAGAAAGATCATCGCGCTGCTGATGGTGGTGTGGGGGGCGATTTCGATGCTGAGCATCTTTATCACCAACCCCTGGCAATTCTACCTGGCGCGTTTCCTGCTGGGGCTGGCGGAGGCCGGCTTCTACCCCGGCGTGATCCTCTATCTGACGCTGTGGTTCCCGTCCAGCCAACGCGCCAAGATGACCGCGCTGTTCGTGTGCGGCATCCCGGTCAGCAACATCATCGGCGGCCCGCTGTGCGGGTGGATCATCGAGCACATGAACGGCCTGATGAATCTCTCCGGCTGGCAGTGGCTGTTCTTTATCAGCGGCCCGCGCGCGCTGCTGATCGCCATCGTCATCTTCTGTTTCCTGGATAACACCTATCAGAGCGCCAAGTGGCTCAGCCCGCAGGAGAAGGCGCTGATCAAAGAGGATATGACGCAGAGCGCGCCGCGCCAGGGCGCCGCCGGCGGGCAGGAGTGGACGATGAAAAGCATGCTGAGATCGTCCGCGTTCACCAAAATGTGGCTGATTTGCTTCTGCACCGTGATGGGCCAGGGCGGGCTGGCGTTTTGGGTGCCGACCATCATTCGCGACACCGGCGTGACCTCGGTGATGGATATCGGCCTGCTGACCATGCTGCCGTACATGCTGGCGGTGGTGGCGATGCTGGTGGCCGCGCGCAGTTCGGACAAGCATCGCGAGCGGCGCTGGCACATCATCGTGCCGTTCTGCATCGCCGCGGTGTCGCTGATCTTCATCGGCCTGTTCCCGGACAACAAGCACGTGGTGATGGCGGCGCTGTGCGTGGCGGTGGCGTCGAGCCTGGTGCCCTCGCCGCTGTTCTGGAGCCTGCCGAACGCCATCTTTACCGGCACCTGCGCCGCGGCGGGCATTGCGCTCATCAATTCCATTGCCAACATCGGCGGTTTTATTTCGCCTTATATCATCGGCTATTTCAAACAGCTGACCCACAGCAATTTGGCGGCGATGTGCGTCTTGTCGACAATGATGATACTGGGGGCGATATTAACCTACAGCGTGCCGGCGAAATGGGTCAATAAATAACGCTTCCCTTCATCTTCATTAAATAGTCGGCAACAGTTTTATTTTATTTCGCCATGCATTTCTCATCTGATTATTTCAGCGGGGGAAGGCATGGCCATTTTTATTTCGTCTCGAATAAAGGAGGCAGCATGAAAATTGTTATTGCACCGGATTCATTTAAAGAAAGCGTCAGCGCAGAACGGGCGGCGCGGGCGATCGCGCGCGGCTTCCACGAGGTTTATCCCGATGCCGAGTGCGTCTGCCTGCCGATCGCCGACGGCGGCGAAGGCACGGTGGACGCGCTGGTGGCCGCCACCGGCGGGCGCAAAGTGAGCGTGGCCGCAACGGGGCCGCTGGGGGAACGGGTGGCGGCGTTTTACGGCATCAGCGGCGACGGCAAGACGGCGGTGATCGAAATGGCGGCGGCCAGTGGATTGATGTTGACGCCGGCGGCGCGCCGTAACCCGCTGCTGGCGACCAGCTACGGCACCGGCGAACTGATCCGGCATGCGTTGGATCAGGGCATTCGCCACCTGATCCTCGGCATCGGCGGCAGCGCTACGGTGGATGGCGGCGTCGGCATGGTGCAGGCGCTGGGCGGGCGCTTCTACCGCCCGGACGGCAAGGCGCTGCCGTGGGGCGGCGGCGAGCTGGCGACGCTGAGCGGCGTCGATCTCGGCACGCTGGACGCACGCCTGCGGCAGTGCCGGATCGAGGTCGCCTGCGACGTAGACAATCCGCTGGTGGGGCCGCGCGGCGCGGCGGCGGTGTTCGGGCCGCAGAAGGGTGCGACGGCGGCGATGGTGGCGCAGCTGGAACAGGGCCTGACGCAGTATGCTGAGGTGATCCGCCAGAGTACCGGTCACGACGTGCGGCACGTCGCCGGCGGCGGGGCGGCGGGTGGCATGGGGATCGCCTGCCAGGTGTTTCTCGGCGCAACGCTGAAGCCGGGTATCGAGATCGTGATGGCGGCGCTGGGCCTGGAGCAGGCGCTGGCGGAGGCCGATCTGCTGATCACCGGCGAAGGGCGCATCGACAGCCAAACGCTGGGTGGCAAGGCGCTGTCCGGCGTCGCCCGTCTGGCGCGGGCGCGCGGTTTGCCGGTCATCGCGCTGGCCGGCGTGGTGGAGGAAGGGGCGGAGGCGCTGCACGCGCAGGGGATCGACGCGATGTTCAGCATTCTGCCGCGCCTGAGCACGCTGGAGATCGCGCTGTCGCAAGGGGAACTCAACCTGCAGCGCAGCGCCGCCAACGTCGCCCGCGCGATGCGCATCGGCCGGCGATTGGGATAAAAAAGAAGGCCACGCTGCGCGAGCAGGTGGCCTTGGTTTTGGCGGCGAAGCGCTTACGGCTCGACGTCGCGGTTGCAGTCCTTGGAGTAGATGTAGCTGAAGGTTTCCTGGCCCACCGCATAGCCTGCCTGCTGCACATAGGCACCCATGAAGATATAGTCGCCTTGCTTCACCGGCATCCATTCATTGTCCAGGTTGTACACGCCGGCGCCGCTGAGAATGTAGGCGCCATGCTCTTGCACGTGGGTCTCGATGTAGCCGTGGCTGGCGCCGGGGGCGAAGGAGAGGATGTGCATATTCATGTCGAAGCCCAGATCTTTCGGCAGCAGATCCTGCAGGATCACCTCGCTCATGCCTTCGTAGTGGATCTTTTCCAGGTTGGCGACGTTGTTGCTGACTACGTGCGCCTCGTAACCCTTGATGCGCTGGTAGCGGCGCTTGTAGAGGAACAGGCGGCTGGATTGGCCGCCGTTGGCGTTTTCCAGCCGCAGGGTGACGCCCGCCGGGCAGTAAAGATAGCCGCCGGCGGTCAGCGGGTAGTCGGTGGCGTCGGCGGAAGCGGTGATGGCGCCGTCGATGACGTACACGAAGGTTTCGATCTCTTCGCCGCCAAAGCCTTTAGTGTTGCGGCCGCAGTCGTGCAGCGTTACCAGATAATCGACGAAGGTGGCGCCCAGTTTCGGCGTCGACAAGATGGTGACGTCGCAGTTTTCAAAACCGGGAATGACGTTGCGCACCAGGCCGTTCGGCGGGATCAGCGCATAGTTGCCGCGTTTGATGATGGCGCGCGTTGACAGAATGTCGGTTGGATAACCGGTTTGATTGTTGAAGTAACCCACGTTGATTCTCCTGATCGTTGAAAGGGCGCCGCGGCGGCGCCCGGTAAAAAAGCGCCGTCAGGCCTCGGTGGCCGTTCGGGTTGGCGTAGTGCGTTTCATCAAGACGTTGACGGTGAAGAAAATGGCGGTGCCCACCAGCAGGATGGCGGCGGAGATGTAAAACCCCATCACCTTGGAGCCGGTGCTGTCGGAGATCACGCCGGTCAGGAAGGGGGCGATCACCGACGAGGACATGCCGAAGAAGTTGAACACGCCGAAGCTGGTGCCATAGCCTTTCTTCGGCGCGTTGTCGGCGACGAAGGAGATCATGATCGGATCGACCGCCAGCTTGCCCAGCAACCCGTACAGGATCAGGCTGATCAGCAGCATGGTGGAGTCCGGCGAAATGACGGTGCAAACCAGCATCACCGCCGCGCACAGCTCGAGGAAAATGATCAGCTGCACCTTCTTGTTGCGGAAACGGTCGGACATGCGGCTGAAGAACAGCGCGCCCGGCACCGAGGCGAATGCCACCAGGGCGGAGGAGAAGCCGATGGCCACCCCTTCAAAGCCGCGCTCCTGCTGCAGGAACGAGGGCAGCCAGGTGACTATCATGTAGTAGCCGTAGCAGGTGGCGAAGTACATCGCGTAGGCGGAGATCATGCGCAGGCTGAACAGGCCGCTGGGCTGGCCGTCCTCCTCGGGCTCGGCATCCGTCGGCGCAACGGTCTGGCTGACGGCCGCCGGGGCGTGAGGCTGCGAGCCTTTGATGACCACGGCGAACACCAGCGTCATCACCACCAGCAGGCCGGTGATGATGAACAGCATGATCTGCCAGTTCATGTTGAAGCTTTTCACCAGCAGGCTGGAGGCGATCAGGCCGATGGCCATGCCGAGCGCCGAGCCGCTGTTGATCACCGCGGTCGCCAGGCCACGGCGTTCCAGCGGGATATTCTCCGACGACAGGGAGTAGGCCGAGCCGTAGTAAGAGCCGCAGCCCATGCCCGCCAGCAGGCTGCCGGCATAGACCATGGTCAGGCTGGTGGCGTTGCCGATCAGCAGCGTGGCGATGATGAACAGGCAGAAGCCCGGGATCAGCACCACCTTCTTGCCGAATTTGTCCACCAGGATGCCCGCCGGGATCTGCATCCCGGTGTAGGCGAAGAAGTAGAAGCTGGCGATCAGCCCCATTTCCGCATTGGAGTGCGCGCCGATGGTTTGTTGGATCTCGGGGAAGATCGGCGTCAGGACGGTGCGATAGATCCAGATCACCGCCCAGCCCAGACAGAGCACGACGACGATCTTTTTCCAGTAGCGCGGGTCGATGTCGTTACTCATGCCTCGGCCCCCTGTTCGGTGTAGGCCAGCTGATACAGCGTCTGCGCCAGGATTTTCACCCCTTCGTTCAAATCGGCGACGGCGGTTTTTTCCGCCGGGTTATGGCTGATGCCGGCGATGCTCGGCACGAACATCATCACCGTCGGCACGCGCGGGGCGAAGATTTGCGAGTCGTGTCCGGCGCCGCTGTGCATCATGCGGTAATTCAGCCGCTGCGTTTCGCACAGGCGGCTGACGCAGGCCACCAGCTGTTCGTTCATCGGGATCGGCGCTTCGTCCATCCACAGATCGATCTCGGCCTCGATGCCCATCTCGGCGCAGATGCGCTGGATATCCTGCTCGATCTCCTGCGTGAAGCGCAGCAGCGCGGCCTGATCGGTGTGGCGGCAGTCGAGGGTGAAGTGGGTGAAGCCCGGCACCACGTTGACGGTGTTCGGCTTCGGCTCCACCTTGCCGAAGGTCAGCACCAGCGGGTCGCCCTCGGCGCGCGCCTTGGCGATCGATTCGCAGCAGATGCGGCTGAAGGCGTGCACGGTATCCCGGCGGTAGCTCATCGGGGTGGTGCCGGCGTGGTTGGCTTCGCCCTGCAGCCGCACGTCATAACGCCGTTGGCCAACGATGCTGGTCACCACGCCGATGGTTTTGCCTTCGGTTTCCAGCACCTTGCCCTGTTCGATATGGATCTCGACGAAGGCCGCGATGTCGCTGCGCAGCGGCTGATGCGGCGGGGGGAAATCGAAACCGGCGTCGCGCATGGCGTTGACGAAGCCGACCCCCTTGGCGTCCGTAATGTGCTGCACGTCTTCCCGCCGGGCCAGGCCGACGATGTTCTTGCTGCCCCAAAACACATAAGGGAAGCGGCTGCCTTCTTCTTCCGCCAGCGCGATGACTTCCAGGCTGCGCAGCGGCGGACCGTAGGTGTCTTTGAGGTGTTTGATCGCCATGAAGGCGGCTTCGATACCGAACTGGCCGTCGAGGTTGCCGCCGTTGACCACCGTGTCGATGTGCGAACCGGAGAGAATCACCTGGTCGGGGTATTTGCTGCCCTCCAGTCGGCCGAACAGGTTGCCGACCGCATCAAAATGGGTGCTCAGCCCGGCGGCCTCGAAGGTGGTTTTCAGCGCGTGCTGCGCTTCGATCCATTCCGGGGTATAAAGCAGACGCGTCATGCCGCCGCTGGGGTCGGCGCCGATTTTCGATAACCAGCCGGAAATATCACGGATTTCTTGTTGGAAGTCTTTCATGTTTACCTGCCCGCATGTTGTGTCTCAGCGGCGATGCGGCCAGGGCGGAGGCTATTCGCCGCCGGCCGACCTATTGCGCTGAGCGCGCTGATGAAGGTTTTCTTTTTTCTCCCCGGCTCAGAAATATCAACCGCGAGCCGCGGCGTAAAAAGCCCACGATAATAAGAGAGCGTTAACTGGCGAAGGGATCTTTATGGTCGTAAGAACGCTGGTAAATAGCATTTGAAATTAAGTATTGATAAATATCATCGACGATTTCGATGCCGTTTTTCTCGCTTTCCATTTCACGCGCATGGCTGTTCTGCCCTGGATAAAGCACTTTGCTGACGCCCGGCGCCGGCTTAACGGCATTCAACTCTTTCATGACCTGGCTGATATTTTTACGGAACGCCGATTCGTTGGTGAAATAACCCGGATTCAGGACGATATGCAATTGCCCCAATTCCCGGCCGGCGCTGAGATCGTGATACATCGAGCTGACGTGTTTGCCGAACGGCAGGCCGAGCAAAATGCCCGACAGCACGTCGACCATCATCATCAGGCCGTAGCCTTTCGGCCCGGCGATCGGCAGCAGCCCGCTGACGGCGAACGGATCGGTGGTGTGCTTGCCCTCGGCGTCCACCGCCCAGGTGTCGGGGATGGCGGCGTTGCGCGAGCGGGCGTCCAGCACTTTGCCCCAGGCCTGCACGGTGGTGGCCATATCGAAGGTGATCAGCTCGTCGCCTTCGCCCGGCGCGGAGAAGGCGATGGGGTTGGTGCCGTAGTAGACCTCGGCGCCGCCGTACGGCACCACCATCGGATCGGACTGGCACAGCGAAATGCCGACCATGCCGGCGCGCGCCGCCTGCTGCACGAAGTAGGACAGCGCTCCACTGTGGCCGATGCGGCGCACGCCCACTACCGCCACGCCGTTCTCTTTCGCCATTTCAATGGCGCGATCCATGCTCAGCTTGGCCGCCACGTGCCCGGCGCCGTTGTCGCCGTCGAAAATGGCGCTGCAGGGGCCGGTTTTCTCAAAGGTGAAATGCGGGTGATTATTGGTGCCGCCTTTGCTGATGCGTTCGGAATAGTATTCGACCCTGACCGCGCCGTGAGAATGAATGCCGCGCGCATCGGCATGAACCAGCACGTCGGCGACGATGCCGGCGTGTTCCTGGCTCAGGCCGGCGGCGTGAATTTTTTGCTGGATAAGCTGATGTAATTGTTGTTTAGAGACCTTCATATACAGTCCTTTTATCACTACGGTTTATTTAATTCGCCTCTGCGTTGTAATGTATAAATACCGGGGGGGAATAATGTGATCCAGATGCGTTTTATCCGATTGGATTAAAAATTCGTTGAATTAAATCGCCATTGTTAGAAGTTTTTTTATAAATGCTTTTTCCCTTCTGGATTAACTAATATTCAGGTGATTAAGTTATTTTTTCTAACAATGGATAAAGTGTGACCGTACTCACCTCGGGGCACGATTTTAATTTGTAGCTTGATAATTAACCTTTTCGCTGAATTCAATGCGTCGCCGTGCCGCCGGTGCGGGAATATTGCCGATATTATTAAATGCTGTCTTAAGGATATCACCATGATCCATGCTTTTATTAAAAAGGGGAGCTTTCAGGATTCCGTCAGCCTGATGTTGATCTCCCGCAAACTCAGTGAATCTCCCAAGGTCGAGGAAATATCCGTCATGATGGGGACACCGGCCAATAAATCCTTATTGGAGGTGACCGGTTTCTGGCACCCGCAGTTTAGCGAAGCGACGCCGAACGATATTTGCGTGGCGATCAAGGCGGAGTCCGCCGACGAGACGATCGCCGAGGAGATCGGCGCGGCGCTGGAGACGGCGCTCAAGGCGATTGCGCAGGGCAGCCAGGGCGGCAAAAAACTGCTGCGGGCGCGCAGCTGGCGCACCGCCAGGCAGAAGCTGCCCGCCGCCAATCTGGCGCTGATCTCGATCGCCGGCGAATACGCGGCGGAGCTGGCGGATAGCGCGCTGGAAGACGGCTGCAACGTGATGATGTTCTCCGACAACGTCAGCCCGGCGCAGGAAGTGGCGCTGAAAACCAAGGCGCGCGAACGCGGGCTGATCGTGATGGGGCCGGACTGCGGCACCGCCTGCATCGCCGGCGCGCCGCTGGCATTCGCCAACGTGGCGCCCGCCGGATCTATCGGCGTAGTGGGCGCCTCCGGCACCGGCATTCAGGAACTGATTTCGCAAATTGCCCTGGCGGGCCAGGGCATCTCGCACGCCATTGGCCTCGGCGGGCGGGATTTGACGGCGGAGATCGGCGGCATCAGCGCCATCAGCGCGCTGCGCATGCTGGCGGCGGATCCGCAGAGTCTGGTGCTGGCGTTCGTGTCCAAACCGCCGGCGCCCGAGGTGCGCCAGCGGGTGATCGACGAGATGAAAGCGCTCGGCAAGCCGGTGGTGGCGCTGTTCCTCGGCGCGCAGTCCGCCGTGCGTCAGGAGGGCAACATCACGTTCGCCGCCACGCTGGATGAAGCGGCGCGGCTGGCGGCGATGCTGGGCTACGTGCAGCAACAGGCGGCACAACAGCCCGCGGTGCCCGGCGGCAAAATCGCCGGGCTGTACGCCGGCGGCACGCTGGCCGCCGAATGCGCGATGCTGCTGGCGGAAAAACTGTCCCTGCCGGTGGATAGCGAGCACCCGCGCGGCGCCATGCTGATGGCCGACGGCCATCGCATCATCGACATGGGCGATGACTTTTATACCCAGGGGCGACCGCACCCGATGATTGACCCGACCGCCCGCAATCAAGAAATCGCCCGCCTGGCACAGCAGCCGCAGACCGGCGTGTTGCTGCTGGACGTGGTGATCGGCTTCGGCGCTCAGGACGATCCGGCGGCGTCGCTGGCGGCTGAGGTGGCCAACGTGCGCGCGGCGCGCGGCGCGGCCCACCCGCTGGCGGCGATCGCCACCGTCACCGGCACCGAACAGGATCCACAGCAGCGCTCGCGGCAAATCGCCACCCTGCAGGAAGCCGGCATCGCGGTGATGCCGTCGCTGCCGGCGGCGGTCGCGTTGGCGCACCAGCTGATTACCCCCGTCTTACCCGCACCTGAACGCGAACGGCCGGCCTTGCTGGACGGCGTCGCGGTGATCAACGCCGGGCTGCGCAGCTTCGCCGATGACCTGCAAACCAGCGACATCCCGGTGGTGCATTACCAGTGGGCGCCGGTGGCCGGTGGCGATCAACGATTAGCCAACATCTTGAAAAAATTAAAGTAAGGAACCGCTATGTACGCAACGATTGAGCAAGCAAACGCCGCCGTTATCGCCCGTATCCGCGAGGCGCGCCCGCACTGGCAGGATGTGGATCTGGCGCACCGTTTGATCCCGCAGCTGGCCGAAGGACGCAAGCTGCTGCACGCCGGCCCGCCGGTCACCTGGCAAGAGATGAGCGGCCCGGTGCGCGGCGCCTGCATCGGCGCCTGCCTGTTCGAAGGCTGGGCGCAGGATGAGCAGCAGGCGCTGGCGCTGCTGGAGCAGGGGGAGATCGAGTTCATCCCGTGCCACAGCGTGAGCGCGGTGGGGCCGATGGGCGGCATCACCTCGGCCCACATGCCGATGGTGGTGGTCAGGAACACCGTTCACGGCAATTACGCCTACTGCAACATGAACGAAGGCATCGGCAAGGTGATGCGCTTCGGCGCCTACGGCGAGGACGTGCAGCATCGCCTGCGCTGGATGCGCGACTCGCTGGCCCCGGTGCTGAAAGCGGTGCTGGCGACGCTCGAGGAAGGGATCGATCTGACCGCGCTGATGGCGCAGGCGATCAGCATGGGGGACGAATTCCACCAGCGCAATATCGCGGCCTCGGCGCTGCTGATGCGCAGGCTGGCGCCGGAGATCAGCCTGCTGCCGCGCGATAAGGCGGAGCTGGCGCAGGTGATGCAGTTCCTCAGTATCACCGATCAGTTCTTCCTCAATCTGGCGATGGCCTACTGCAAGGCGGCGATGGACGCCGGGGCGGAGATTGAGCAGGGCACCATCGTCACGGTAATGACCCGCAACGGCAAGAACTTCGGCATCAAGATCAGCGGGATGGGCGATCGTTGGTTCACCGCCCCCGTCAATACGCCGGAAGGGCTGTTCTTCTCCGGCTTCAGCCAGGCGGACGCCAACCCGGACATCGGCGACAGCGCGATCACCGAAACTTTCGGCATTGGCGGCGCGGCGATGGTCGCGGCACCGGGCGTGACGCGCTTCGTCGGAGCTTCCGGCGGCATGAGCGCCGCCACCGACATCTCCGAGGAAATGGCGGAGATCTACCTCGAGCGCAACATGATGCTGCAGATCCCGACCTGGGACTTCCAGGGCGCCTGCCTGGGGCTGGATGCGCGCCGGGTGGTGGAAACCGGCATCACGCCACTGATCAACACCGGCATCGCCCACCGCGAAGCCGGGGTCGGGCAAATTGGTGCCGGCACGGTGCGCGCGCCGCTCGGCTGCTTCGAGAAAGCGATCGAAGCGCTGGCCGATAAGCTCGGCATCACGGCGTAAGCGAACGGAGGGGCGTATGGACATTATCGCGTTGGCCGGCAGCCGCCATGCGACGCAAGACTACGGCGCGCTGCGCTGCGTCGGCAGCTTCAACAACGCGATCAATTTCCTGACGGAACGCGCGCGGCTGCTGACGCTGCACCGCGCCGGCAGCGGCCTGAGCCCGATGGGGTGGCAGCTCGGTACGCGGGATTTCGACCGCGTGCGGCGTGCGGCGCCGTCTGTACGACGCTGCGCCTTCTCCGCCGCAGGCATCACGTTGGATGGGCTCCTGGTGCGGCCCGCCGCCGCGGCGCGGGATCTGGCGCTGACACCGCGCGCGGCCATTGCCGATCGGCCGCTGACGGCGGTATTGCAGCGCTGCACGGCGCAGTGCGGGTTACACGGCGAGCTGGGCCGATTGGTGAAGCAGCCGTTAACGCCGGAGCCGGCCGCGCTGGTGCGGGATTTCTCCCGTTGGCTGCGGGGCGGCACGGTCGACTGGCGCCAGGCGCTGGGCAAGGGGCCGGGGCTGACGCCGAGCAACGACGACACCTTGCTCGGCCTGCTGCTGAGCGCGCACCTCGACAGCCGCATTCAGGTCGCCGGGCTGGCGCCGTTTTTCGCCCAGACGCCACCGCTGGACGCGCTGACCACGCTGGTGAGCGCGCACTACCTGCGTTACGCCGAGCAGGGCGTGTTCGCCACGCCGCTGCATGCGTTGGCGCAGGGACTACGGGCGCCTGAAGAGGTATCGGCGGCGGTGGCGGCGGTGCTGAGCCTGGGGCACTTTTCGGGAGCGGACACGCTGCTGGGCGTGTGGCTGGGGATGACGACGATTAACGAACTGTGCGGCGCGCGGTGTGAACACGAGAGCCGGATCGCGGATCCGGCCGGGACGGTATGATTTCAACTACGGGTGCAAACCATGAAAACCTTGGTCATTGCGTTGGGCGGCAACGCCCTGTTGCAGCGCGGAGCCGTGCTCTCTGCGGAAAATCAGTATAAGAGCATCGCCCTTATCGCCGACGCCATCGGCAAGCTGGCGCAGAAATACCGCATCGCCATCGTACACGGCAACGGGCCGCAGGTAGGACTGCTGGCGTTGCAGAATCTGGCGTACCGCGACGTGCCGCCCTATCCGCTGGATATTCTGGTGGCCGAAAGCCAGGGCATGATCGGCTATATGCTGGCGCAGCAGTTGAGCGCCAGCCATCCGCAGCAGCCGGTGTCCACGCTGCTGACGCGGGTGCTGGTGGATGCGCAGGATGCGGATTATCAGGCGCCGAGCAAGTTCATCGGGCCGGTGTATGCGCCGGAACAGCGGCAGGCGCTGGAGGCCAAATACGGCTGGACGCTGAAGGCGGACGGCAACTACATCCGCCGGGTGGTGCCTTCGCCGGCGCCGCAAAAGATCCTCGACATCGAGGCGATCACGCTGCTGCTGTCGCAGCGGCACATCGTGATCTGCAACGGCGGCGGCGGTATTCCGATGATCGCCGACGAGCGTGGGCTGACGGGCAGCGAAGCGGTGATCGATAAAGATCTGGCGGCGGCGCTGTTGGCGGAGCAGGTGGGGGCCGATCATCTGGTGATCCTCACCGACGCCGACGCGGTGTATCAGGAGTGGGGCACGCCGCGCCAGCGCGCCATTCGGCGCGCCACCACGCAGGAGCTGGCGCCGATGGCGGTGGCGGACGGCGCCATGGGGCCGAAGATCATGGCGGTCAGCCGCTTCGTCGATCGCACCGGGCGGACGGCCCATATCGGCGGCCTGCAGGATATCGACGCGGTGCTGGCGGGCCAGGCCGGCACCTCTATTTTGCCTTAGCCGCCGTCGGTTTATCCGCGCCCGCGTTGGCGCGGATAAGTATGCCTAAATGGCATGATTTCAATAATTTTTATTCATTTCATGATGTTGCTCGCCTTGGCTAGAGTAAAAACACCCCGGTATTTACCGTCAAAAATTTGTCATTTTTATTTGCGACTATGCTTTTTGAAATGACATTTCGGCCAAGGATTGTTATGGATTCGCTCAGTGTTGATGAACTCGCCCAGAAGAAAGATCGCTGGTATCGCATTGTCGAGGAGATGTTGGCGGAAGCCGGCGTCGCCATCAACGGCCCGCGCGCCTGGGATATCCGGGTGCACAATCCGGCGCTGTTCAAACGCATTTTGCAGGAAGGCTCGCTCGGTTTCGGCGAAGGCTATATGGACGGCTGGTGGGAGTGCGAACGGCTGGACATGCTGTTCACCCGCATTCTGCAGGCCGGCGTCGATGAGCGGCTGCCGAAAAGCCTGAGCGACATCGCGCGCATCGCCTATGCCCGGCTGTTCAACCGCCAATCGCGCAAGCGCGCCTGGCAGGTGGGCAAAGAGCACTACGACATTGGCAACGACCTGTTCCGGGCGATGCTCGATCCCTACATGCAATACTCCTGCGGTTACTGGAAAGAGGCGCAGACGCTGGAGCAGGCGCAGCAGGCCAAGCTGCGGATGATCTGCGAAAAACTGCAGCTGAAGCCGGGCATGACGCTGCTGGATATCGGCTGCGGCTGGGGCGGGCTGGCGCAGTTTGCGGCGCAAAACTACGGCGTCTCGGTGCACGGCGTGACCATTTCGGCCGAGCAGCAGAAGCTGGCGCAGGCACGCTGCGCCGGGCTGGACGTCGAGATCTTGCTGCAGGATTACCGCGATCTGGATCGCCAGTTCGATCGCATCGTGTCGGTCGGCATGTTCGAGCACGTCGGGCCGAAAAACTACGAGACCTATTTCAGCGTCGCGGCGCGCAACCTGAAGCCCGACGGCCTGTTCCTGCTGCACACTATCGGTTCCAATCAGACCGATCTCAACGTCGACGCCTGGATAGACAAATACATCTTCCCCAACGGCTGCCTGCCTTCGGTGCGGCATATCGCCGAGGCCAGCGAAGGGCGTTTCGTGATGGAAGATTGGCACAACTTTGGCGCCGATTACGATCGCACGCTGATGGCCTGGCTGGAGAACTTCAAACGGGCATGGCCAGAGTTGGCCGGCGGCTATTCCGAGCGCTTCGAACGCATGTTCACTTATTACCTGAACGCCTGCGCCGGCGCGTTCCGTTCGCGCAACATTCAGCTGTGGCAGGTGTTGTTCAGCCCTGCGGGCGTGGAGGGCGGGGTGCGGGTCTATCGCTGATATCCCCGTCATATTTCAAGCTGCATCTGTGTTGGCTGCGTTTGCGCGCCCCGGTCGCTTACTTGAGTAAGTTCCCGGGGACTTACAAACTTGCCGCCTTGATGCAACTCGAACTATTTAGGGGATACCCTTCAATATTTACTTTGGGACAACACATATACCCAATGGATTTCCAGTTGCGTCTAGGCGGCAAACGTGAGAAACCCCAGGAGCTTAGATAACTAAGTGACTGGGGTTCGAACGTGCAGCCAACAACGATGCGGCTGGAAAGACGAAGGGTATATCAGTACAGCAGGGAGTACAGCTGGCGGCGATATTTAGCGGCCAGCGCGTCGCCGGTGCCGAGCGCGGCCAGAATGTCCATCAGGGTCTTGCGCGCGTTGCCGTTGGCGGCGGCCAGATCTTTCTTCAGATGCCCCATCAACAGTTCCAGCGCTTCTTCGTTACGCCCGACCTGATGCAGCTGTAGCGCCAGCTGCACCGCCAGCTCGACGTTGCCCGGCTGCTGCTGTACCTGCTGTTGCAGCTGTTGGATTTCCGGGGTGTCCGCCGCCTGCTTCAATAGTTCAATCTGCGCCACCAGGCCCTGATAGCGGGTATCGCGATCCTGCAGCGGGATGGTCGCCAGCACCGCTTCGGCGTCTTCGCTGCGGCTGAGCGCGATCTGAGTTTCGGCCAGGGCCAGGCCGATGTCGCTGCGCTGTTGGCTGCTCTGCCAGGCGTCTTTCAGCAGCGGCAGCGCTTCGGCAGCGTTGCCGGCGGCCAGCAGTTCCTGCGCCTGCGCCAGTTTCAGATCTTCTTCCTTCGGCAGGAAACGCTGCAGCAAGTCGCGGATCGCTTCTTCCGGCTGCGGGCCCTGGAAGCCGTCGACCGGCTGACCGTCTTTGAACAGGTAGACGGTCGGAATGGAACGCAGCCCGAATTGGGAGGCGATCATCTGTTCGGCGTCGCAGTCCACCTTGGCCAGAATGAACTGGCCGGCGTATTCCGCCGCCAGTTTGTCGAGCACCGGCGTGAGCTGCAGGCAGTGTTGGCTGCGTTCGGACCAGAAGTAGAACAGCACCGGAATGGACATCGACTGTTCCAGCGTCTGGTGCAGGTTAGTTTCGTTAATATCAACAACAGCTTGAGCTAGCATCTTTTTTCTCTCTGATCGTGCGGAGCCATGGGGTGTAGATGGGGGCGCGCCGCCATTCTTCAACCCCGGCGGGCGAATTAAGCGTTGCTGCGCAGCAGCCAATCCAGACAGTGGCCCGGTAGAATGCGGCGCAGCACGCTCATCGCGTGCGCCAGCAGGGTCACCGGGTAGCGCAGTTTGGCGCGCGGGCTTTCCAGCGCGTGGCGCAGCTTGGGCAGAATGGCCTCCGGCGGCAGCGTCAGGCGCTTGGCGATGCCGGGGTTATGCACCGGTTTGTCGCTCTGCGTCTGATTGACGTTCTGGCTAAAGTGGGTGGAAATCGGCCCCGGTTCGATCAGGCTGACCTGAATGCCGCTGCCGTGCAGCTCCATGCGCAGCGCGTCCGACCAGGCTTCCAGCGCGAATTTGCTGGCGGCGTAGGCGCCGCGCCCGGCACTGGAGACCAGGCCCATCACCGAGCTGGTCTGGATAATGCGCCCTTCGCCGTGCGGCAACATCGCCGGCAGCAGCAGCTGGGTCAACTGGTGGGTGCCGAACAGGTTGGTGGCGAACTGCCGCTCCAGCTGGCTGCGCGAGATGCCGCTGAGCGGGCCGTAAACGCCGAAGCCGCCGTTGTTGAACAGGCCATACAGGCGGCCGCCGGTCAGCGCGATCACCTCGGCGGCGGCGCGCTCGACGCTGGCGCTGTCGTCCAGATCCAGCTCGATGCCTTCCAGCCCGAGCTGGCGCATGTTTTCCACGTCCTGCGGCTTGCGGCAGGCGGCCAGCACCCGGTAGCCGCGGTTGCGCAGATCCTGCGCCGCAATCAGTCCAATCCCGCTGGAGCAGCCGGTTATCAATACTGCTTTTTGCATAACTTTACCTAGTGTACGACCCTAATTTAGTTAGACTCATG
This sequence comes from Serratia sp. CY31944, assembly GCF_052169175.1. Taxonomy (NCBI): domain Bacteria; kingdom Pseudomonadati; phylum Pseudomonadota; class Gammaproteobacteria; order Enterobacterales; family Yersiniaceae; genus Serratia; species Serratia sp. CY31944. The sequence goes on along the minus strand of NZ_JBJNLG010000006.1, from coordinate 42,974 downwards.
TTTTACTAGCGGTTCCAGGCGCTCCGCCATCCAGGTGGCGATAAACGGCTGGGCGTCCCCATTGGGGTGCAATCCGTCATCCTGCATCCATTCCGGCTTCACCACCACCTGTTCCATATAGAACGGCAGCAGCGGAATGTTGAACTGCTTGGCCAGCGCCGGATAGACGGCGCTGAACGCCTCGGTATAGCGGCGGCCGTAGTTCGGCGGGATGCGGATCTGCATCAGCAGCGGCAGTGCGCCGGCCTGCTGCACCCGCGTGATGATCTGGCCGAGATCGCGCTGCATGTCCGGCGCCGGGAAACCGCGCAGGCCGTCGTTGGCGCCCAGCTCGATCAGTACCCAGCGTGGCTGATGCTGTTTCAGCAGCGCGGGCAGACGCGCCAGCCCCTGTGCGGCGGTGTCGCCGCTGATGCTGGCGTTGACCAGCTGCGGCGCGCCCGGTTTTTTCTGCCACTGTTCGGCCAACAGCGTCGGCCAGGCCCGCTCGATCGGCAGGCGGTAGCCGGCGCTTAAACTGTCGCCCAAAATCAACAAGGTATCGGCGGCGACAGCGCGTAAACTGAATAATCCCAACAGCAAAAGGAAGGGAAGATGCCAGCGGAAAACGTTCTTGAAGTTCATCATCTTAGTAAACACGTTGGTCAGGGTGAGCATCAGCTCACCATCCTTACCGGAGTCGAGCTGCTTGTCAAACCCGCGCAGACGATCGCCCTGATCGGCGAATCCGGATCGGGAAAATCGACCCTGCTGGGCATTTTGGCCGGGCTGGATGACGGCAGCGAGGGCGAGGTGCGCCTGCTCGGCGAGTCGCTGACCGCGCTGGACGAAGAAGGCCGCGCCGCGCTGCGCGCCAGGAACGTCGGCTTCGTGTTTCAGTCGTTCATGCTGGTGCCGACGCTGAACGCGCTGGAAAACGTGCAACTGCCGGCGCTGCTGCGCGGCGAGAGCGACAGGCAGAGCCGCGAGCAGGCGGTGCAGCTGCTGGAACAGCTGGGATTGGGCAAACGGCTCGATCACCTGCCGGCGCAGCTGTCCGGCGGCGAGCAGCAGCGTGTGGCGCTGGCGCGCGCCTTCAGCGGCCGGCCGCGGGTGCTGTTCGCCGATGAACCGACCGGCAACCTCGATCGCCAGACCGGCGATCGCATCGCCGACCTGTTGTTCTCTCTCAACCGCGATTTTGACACCACCCTGATCCTGGTGACCCATGACGAAACCCTGGCGGCGCGCTGCCAGCGGCGGCTGCGGCTGCGTGAAGGCAAGCTGTGGGAGGAAGCATGATCTGGCGCTGGTTCTGGCGCGAATGGCGCTCGCCGTCGCTGCTGATCGTTTGGCTGGCGTTGACGCTCTCCGTGGCCTGCGTGCTGGCGCTGGGCAGCATCAGCGATCGCATGGACAAAGGGCTCAGCCAGCAGAGCCGCGATTTTATCGCCGGCGATCGGGTGCTGCGCAGCGCGCATCCGGTGCCGGAAGGCTGGCTGCTGGACGCGCAACAGCAGGGGCTGACGCTGAGCCGCCAGCTGTCGTTCACCACCATGACCTATGCCGGCGACCGGCCGCAGCTGGCGGACGTGAAAGCCACCGATTTGGCCTATCCGCTGTACGGCAAGCTGGAAACGCGCCCGGCCAACATCAAGCCCGAACCGGGCAGCGTGCTGGTGGCGCCGCGTCTGCTGGCGCTGCTGAACGTGAAAGTGGGGGATTCGCTCGAGGTGGGCGACACCACGCTGCGCATCGCCGGTGAAATCATTCAGGAGCCGGACGCCGGCTTCAACCCGTTCCAGACCGCGCCGCGCATCATGATCAACCTGGCGGACGTCGATAAGACCGGCGCGGTGCAGCCGGGCAGTCGCCTGACCTACCGCTACATGTTCGCCGGCGCCGAGCCGGATATTCAGCGTTACGAAGAACGGCTGACGCCGCAGTTGACGCCGGATCAGCGCTGGTTCGGGCTGCAGGAGTCCGGCAGTGCGCTCGGCAAGTCGCTGCAGCGATCCCAACAGTTCCTGCTGCTGTCGGCCCTGCTGACGCTGCTGTTGTCGATCGCCGCCGTGGCGGTGGCGATGAGCCACTATTGCCGCAGCCGCTACGATCTGATCGCGGTGCTGAAAACCCTCGGCGCCGGGCGCGGCGCGCTGCGTAAACTGATCGTCGGCCAGTGGCTGGCGGTGATGGCGCTGGCGGCGGTGTGCGGCGGGGCGATCGGGCTGGCGTTTGAAGCGCTGTTGATTCGCCTGCTGAAGCCGGTGTTGCCGGCCGCATTGCCCGCCGCCGGCGCCTGGCCGTGGCTGTGGGCGCTCGGCGCGCTGGTGCTGATTTCGCTGCTGGTCGGGCTGCGGCCGTACCGTCAGCTGCTGGCCACCCAACCGCTGCGGGTGCTGCGCCGCGACGTAGTGGCCAACGTCTGGCCGCTGCGCTACTTCCTGCCGGTGACGGCGGCGATCGTGGTGGCGCTGCTGGTGACGCTGATGGGGGCCAGCACGCTGCTGTGGGCGATCTTGGCGGGCATGGCGGTGCTGGCGCTGCTGCTGGGCGGCATCGGCTGGGGCAGCCTGCAGCTGCTGCGCCGCATCACGCTCAAGAGTCTGGCGCTGCGGCTGGCGGTCAACCGCCTGCTGCATCAGCCGTGGGTGACCATCAGCCAGCTGGCGGCGTTCTCGCTGTCGTTTATGCTGCTGGCGCTGTTGCTGGTGCTGCGCGGCGATTTGCTCGACCGCTGGCAGCAACAGCTGCCGCCGGACAGCCCGAACTATTTCCTGCTCAACATGACCGAGGCGCAGGTGCCGCAGGTGAAAACCTTCCTGCAGCAGCACCAGATCAAGCCGGAAACCTATTATCCGATCGTCCGGGTGCGCCTGACCGAGATAAACCAGCAGGTGGCGACCGAGCGGGTGCATGAAGACGATCCGGGCGGCGAGGCGGTGAACCGCGAGCTGAACCTGACCTGGTTGGCCGATCTGCCGGATCACAATCCGCTGGTGGCGGGCAATTGGCCGCCGAAAACCGGCGAGGTTTCGATGGATGAAGGCATTGCCGGGCGGCTGAAGATCACGCTGGGCGACACGCTGACCTTCAGCGGCGATACCCAGGCGTTCAGCGCCAAAGTCACCAGCCTGCGCCAGGTGGATTGGGAGAGCCTGAAGCCGAACTTTTACTTTATCTTCCCGCCGGGCGCGCTGGACGGCCAGCCGCAGACCTGGCTTACCAGCTTCCGCTACGACGGCGACGGTCAGATGCTGACCCAGCTCAACCGCCAGTTCCCGACGCTCAGCCTGATGGACATCGGCGCGATCCTGAAACAGGTCGGCGGCGTGCTGCAGCAGGTCAGCCGCGCGCTGGAGGTGATGGTGGTGCTGGTGGTGCTGTGCGGCGGCCTGCTGCTGCTGGCACAGGTGCAGGTCGGCATGCGTCAGCGCCGCCAGGAGCTGGTGGTGTATCGCACGCTGGGCGCCGGCAAACGGCTGCTGCGCCGCACGCTGTGGTGCGAGTTCGCCCTGCTGGGGCTGGTGGCGGGCATCGCGGCGGCGGTGGGCGCCGAGGCGGCGCTGTGGCTGCTGCAGAGCCGGGTATTCGACTTTCCGTGGACGCCGACGCCGGTGCTGTGGTGGGCGTTGCCGCTGGCCAGCGCGCTGCTGCTGTCGCTGTGCGGCGGCTGGCTGGGCGTGCGCCTGCTGCGCGGTCGGGCGCTGTTCCGCAGTTATGATGGCTGAGGTAAAGCAAGATTAGGGGCAGCTCTCGGGCTGCCGCAATCTTGCCAAAACCCAGACTGTTCAATTGCAAAGGGCGTGGCGCTGCCTTGGTTGTTAGCGCTTACGATGGCCGATTGAACTTTAAAGTAAGTTGTATAAAGCAACTATATGGTTGTATATTGCAACTATTTGGGCGTTCATCGGCTCTCTGCGAGATACATAAACATGAATGAAGACTCTCTGATAGAAACGATACGTACGGCTTCCCGAACCATAGTGCGGGAATTAGGATTCATGCGTACGACGTTGGCAGGCACTGAATTTTCCCCATCCGCTGTACATGCGCTTCTTGAAATCGAGCGGCAGGAAATGATGACCGCCGCTCAGCTGGTACTGGTACTCGGTCTGGATAAATCCAGCGTCAGTCGGATGGTCGGTAAACTGATGCGGGCAGGATTGCTGATTGAAACCGCCGGAGAAGATGACACCCGTTTGAAACCACTCTGTCTTTCAGCAACCGGCAGACAGACGGTGGCCAGGATCCACGCCTATGGGCGGCAACAGGTTACGACGGCGCTGGCGCATCTGCACCCATTGCAGCAACAAACCGTTGCTCAGGGACTGAGCGCCTATGCCGGTGCTCTGCAAACGCACCGTCTTGCCACCGGACAAACTTTGCAGACGCCTTTCACCATTCGTTCCGGTTATCAGACAGGTATGATTGGTCGAATCACTGAAATGCATGCCGAGTTTTACTCCCGCCACGCCGGTTTCGGGGCGTTCTTCGAGAGTCAGGTGGCTGCAGGCCTCGCGGAATTCACCGGCCGTCTGGACCCGCCAGGTAATCAGATTTGGCTGGCCATGCTCAATGACCGTATCGTGGGATCGGTGGCCATTGATGGGCAGGCTTTGGGGCAGAACGCTGCCCATCTGCGTTGGTTCATACTGGATGAAGGATGCCGTGGAAGCGGCGTAGGGCGCCAACTGCTCAGTAACGCGATGGCTTTCTGCGATCGCTTGGGTTTTTCGGCCGTTCATCTCTGGACGTTCAAGGGACTGGATGCCGCACGTCGGCTGTATGAATCTTTTGGCTTTGAGCTGATGCAGGAAGAAATCGGCAATCAATGGGGAACGATCGTCACTGAACAGAAATTTACCCGTTCTTGTCGCCCGGGGAATTAGTGTTCTGAAAACAAAGCGCGGCTGTAAAACACAAAGAAAGGATAGCGGACATGAAAGGCCGGGTGCCGGTATCGCGAAATGGGCACATCAATCTCAGGAAGATGAAAAGGGGCACCTGAATGAACAGGGCCCCTTTTGCTTTCTGCTGCTGCGGCAGCAGCCTTAGAGCAGCTTCTGCTGTGCCCAGGCCAGCCCGCTTTGGTATTCGCCCGGCAGCAGCGGCGCCAGCGCCTGCAGCGCTTGGCGCAGAACGGCGGCGCTCGGGTCGTTCAGATTGAGATGGCCGACCTTGCGGCCCGGGCGCACCTCTTTCTCATACCAGTGCAGATGCACCAGCGGCAGTGACAGCCACTGTTCGTTGACGGCGGTGCCGATCAGGTTGACCATCACCGACGGCGTGCTCACCACCGGCTGCGGCAACGGCAGGCCGAGAATGGCGCGCAGGTGCAGCTCGAACTGGCTGATGGACGCGCCGTTTTGCGTCCAGTGGCCGCTGTTGTGCACGCGCGGCGCCAGTTCGTTGATCAGCAGCCGATCGCCGACGATAAAGCACTCCATCGCCATCACGCCGACGTAGTTCAGCTCGTTCAGGATCGCCGCCAGCATCTGCTCGGCCTGTTGCTGCAGCGCCGGGTTGGGCTGCGGCAGCGCCACGCTGGTGCGCAGGATGCCGTCTTCATGCAGGTTGTGGGTCAGCGGGTAGAATACCGAACGGCCGTCGTGGCCGCGCGCGCCCACCAGCGACACTTCGCCGGAGAAATTGATGCCTTGCTCGACGATGCACTCGCCATAGGCGTCGGCCGGCAGTTCGGCTTCCTGGCCCGGGCGCAAGCGCCACTGGCCGCGGCCGTCATAGCCGCCGACCCGGCGTTTGACGATCGCCAGCTCGCCCAGCGAAGCGAATACCTGCGGCCATTCGGCGGCGCTCGCCAGCAGCTGCCACGGCGCGGTCGCCAGGCCGAGCTGATCGAGCAGCTGTTTTTGCGTCAGGCGATCCGCCAGGCGCGGGAAAATGTCGCGGTTGACGAAGGCGCTGTGGGTCGCCAGCTCGCGCGTCAGCGCGGTTTCCGGCCAGCGTTCGATCTCGGCGGTAATGACGCTGTTCTGATACGGCACCGCTTCGGGCTCGGCATCGATGCCGACAGGGTAAACGGCGATGCCCAGCGGTTCGCCTGCCTGGCGCAGCATGCGCCCCAGCTGGCCATTGCCCAGTACGCAAACCGGCTTCATGCATCCTCCCGCGGATCGGGGTGGTTCAAGACGTCTTCGGTCTGCGCCTGACGCCAGTCCGCCAAACGCTGCGCCAGCGCGGCGTCGTGCAGCGCCAGGATCTGCATCGCCAACAGCCCGGCGTTGGCGGCGCCGGCTTTACCGATCGCCAGCGTGCCCACCGGAATGCCGCGCGGCATCTGCACGATGGAGTACAGGCTGTCTACGCCGCTCAGCGCGGCGCTTTGCACCGGCACACCCAGCACCGGCACCAGGGTTTTCGCCGCCAGCATGCCCGGCAGGTGCGCCGCACCGCCGGCGCCGGCGATGATCACGTCAAAACCGTTGGCGGTAGCCTGCTCGGCGAAGCTGAACAGCTTGTCCGGCGTGCGGTGGGCGGAAACGACTTCGACATGGAAGGGGACATCGAGCTGGGTCAGGACTTCGGCGGCGAACTGCATGGTGGCCCAGTCACTTTTCGATCCCATTACAATTGCGATTTTCGCCCCGGTAGTGGCGGCTGAAGCGGCGTTGGCTCCCATGGGTGTAAGGCTCCTGTGATTTGTCTGGCGTCGGCTGAGGGCCGAATGAGGGCGTAGAGCATACCATGAGCGCACGGCGAGGAAAACGGTTGCGTCGCCGGTTTTCACCGTCGAAAGCGCGAATTTTCACTCGCGCGCCAGTCCGGAATTCAGAATGGGAATTGGATCAGCTCGACGGCGTCGGCGCTGACTTTGATCATCGATCCTTCGACGTGCCAGGCGCCCAGCACCGCGCGATGGGCTTCGCCGTTGCTCAACGCCAGCCGGTGCACCGCCGGGCGATGGGTATGGCCGTGGATCATCCAGTGCACGTCGTGGCGCAGCATGCTTTGCTCGACCGCCTGCGGGTTGACGTCCATGATGGCTTCCGACTTGTCCTGGTTGGATTGCTGGCTGCGGGCGCGCATTTTGGCGGCGATCTTCAATCGCCAGCGCAGCGGCAGCGCCAGGAACAATTTTTGAATCAGCGGGTTGTGCACTTTACGGCGGAATTGCTGATAGGCGTGATCGTCGGTGCACAGGGTGTCGCCATGCAGGATCAGGATCCTGCGGCCGTACAGCTCCAGCACTTCCTCTTCCGGCAGCAGCTGCATGCCGCTGGCGCGGGCGAAGCGCTTGCCGAGCAGAAAATCGCGGTTGCCGTGGATGAAGTAGCAGGGCACGCCGGCCTGTTGCAGCGCTTTCAGCGCCGCGGCGATCTCCGCGTGCAGCGGCTCGGGATCGTCGTCGCCGATCCAGGCTTCAAACAGGTCGCCAAGGATGTACAGCGCGTCGGCGTGCACCGCTTCGCGCCGTAAAAAACGCAGAAAACCGGCAGTGATTGCCGGTTCCTGTGCGCACAAGTGCAGATCTGCGATGAACAGCGTACTCATGCAGCCGCGATTACTCGCTGACGGTCACGCTGTTGATCACCACGTCTTCTACCGGTACGTCCTGGTGCATACCGCTGCGGCCGGTTTTCACGCCTTTGATCTTGTTGACCACGTCCATGCCTTCAACCACTTCAGCAAACACGCAGTAGCCCCAGCCCTGCACGTTTTCGCCGCGGAAGTTCAGGAAGTCGTTGTCAGCCACGTTGATGAAAAATTGTGCGGTGGCGGAGTGCGGATCGTTGGTGCGCGCCATTGCCAGGGTGCCGATGGTGTTTTTCAGACCGTTGTTGGCTTCGTTTTTGATGGTCGCGTTGGTCGCTTTCTGGTTCATGCCCGGCTCGAAACCGCCGCCCTGGATCATGAAGCCGTTGATCACACGGTGGAAGATGGTGTTGTCGTAGAAACCGGCGCGGCAGTAGTTCAGGAAGTTTTCAACGGTAACCGGCGCTTTGTCAGCAAAGGTCTTGATAACGATATCGCCGTGATTGGTGTGGAAAGTAACCATAGTTTTAATCCTAACAAGGTGAAGTGAGACGTCACGTAAAGCGAGTGAACATTCAGACCGCCCTTATAACATATCCGCCCCAGCGAGTCAGCAGCGGCTCAACCGCGCACTGTCTGTGGTAATCGCATTTGTGTTATATTATAACAATTTCGCCAGCCGCCGAATTTCGCGCATTTTATTCGCGTGAAATCAGCAAAGCATGGCCTTAACCTTGCAATAGATCAGGCTTCAGGTTTCAATACGCTACCGGGCGGAAACCTGAAGCCCGGTTATCTTTTTTGTTATCACGCACACCACGGAATCTCCCGATGCTAAAGATTTTTAATACCCTGAGTCGTCAAAAAGAGGAATTCAAACCCATTCATGCCGGGAAAGTGGGCATGTACGTGTGCGGGGTAACCATCTATGACCTGTGTCACATCGGGCACGGTCGTACCTTTGTCGCTTTCGACGTGGTGGCGCGTTACCTGCGCTATCTCGGCTATTCGCTGAACTACGTGCGCAACGTCACCGACGTGGACGACAAAATCATCCGCCGCGCGGCGGAAAATCATGAGACCTGCGACCAGCTGACCGAACGCATGCTGGCGGAAATGCACGCCGACTTCGACGCGCTGCTGATCGATCGCCCGGATCAAGAACCGCGCGCGACTCAGCACATCGCCGAGATCATCGAGATCACCCAGCGCCTTATCGATCGCGATCACGCCTACGTGGCCAGCAACGGCGACGTGATGTTCTCCATCGACAGCGATCCGCAATACGGGCTGCTGTCGCGTCAGGATCTGGATCAGCTGCAGGCCGGCGCGCGCGTGGAGATCGACGACGTGAAGCGCAACCCGATGGACTTCGTGCTGTGGAAGATGTCCAAGCCGGGCGAGCCGAGCTGGCAGTCGCCGTGGGGGCCGGGCCGTCCGGGCTGGCACATCGAATGCTCTGCCATGAACTGCAAACAGCTGGGCACCCACTTCGACATTCACGGCGGCGGTTCCGATCTGATGTTCCCGCACCACGAGAACGAGATCGCACAGTCGAGCTGCGCCCACGACGGCCCGTACGTCAATTACTGGATGCACTCCGGCATGGTGATGATCGACAAAGAGAAGATGTCCAAATCGCTGGATAACTTCTTCACCATCCGCGACGTGCTCGGCCATTACGATGCGGAGACGGTGCGTTACTTCCTGATGTCCGGCCACTATCGCAGCCAGCTGAACTACAGCGAAGAGAACCTCAAACAGGCGCGCACCGCGCTGGAGCGCCTCTATACCGCGCTGCGCGGCACCGATGCCGACGCCGCGCCGGCCGGCGGCGAAGCGTTCGAAGCCCGCTTCCGCGAAGCGATGGACGACGACTTCAACACCCCGGAAGCCTACTCGGCGCTGTTTGATCTGGCGCGCGAGGTTAACCGCCTCAAGGGTGAAGACATGGCGGCGGCCAACGGCATGGCGGCGGAACTGCGCAAGCTGGCGAAGGTGCTCGGCCTGCTGCAGCAGGAGCCGGAGCAGTTCCTGCAAGGGGGCGCTCAGGTTGACGACGGCGAAGTGGCGGAGATCGAAGCGCTGATCAAACAGCGTAACGAAGCGCGCGCCGCGAAGGATTGGGCGCTGGCGGATGCCGCCCGCGATCGGTTGAACGAGATGAACATCGTGCTGGAAGACGGCCCGCAGGGCACCACCTGGCGCCGTAAGTAATCCGGCCGCAGGGAAAAACAAAAAAGGCGCTGAATTCAGCGCCTTTTTCTATGGTTGCGGGTCAGGGTTTAACCATGACCTTGCCACCGTTGAACTCCACCACCTGATCGGCGACGATCTTGCAGCGCTTGCGGGTTTCGACCTTGCCGTCGACTTTCACCCGCCCTTCAGCGATGACTTCTTTGGCGGCGCCGCCGCTTTCACACCAGCCCTGGAACTTCAGCAGATCGCACAGTTCGACGTGGGGATGATTGTCCAAATTGAAAATTTCCATACTGCCTTACTTATTTAGGTTGAACGTCGTGATATTCCTCGCAGGCCTGCAAGGTATTTTGGATCAGTGTAGCAACGGTCATCGGGCCAACGCCACCCGGCACCGGGGTGATGTAAGCAGCGCGCTCGCTGGCGGCGTCGAAATCGACGTCGCCCACCACTTTACCGCTTTCCAGACGGTTGATGCCGACGTCCACCACGATGGCGCCCGGTTTGATCCAGTCGCCCGGGATGAAGCCCGGTTTGCCGACCGCCACCACCAGCAGATCGGCGTTCTCGACGTGGTGACGCAGATTCTTGGTGAAGCGGTGGGTGACGGTGGTGGTGCAGCCGGCCAGCAGCAGCTCCATGCTCATCGGGCGGCCGACGATGTTGGAGGCGCCGACCACCACGGCGTTCAGGCCGTAGGTATCGATGTTATAACGCTCCAGCAGGGTGACGATGCCGCGCGGCGTGCACGGGCGCAGCTTGGGGGCGCGCTGGCACAGGCGGCCGACGTTGTACGGGTGGAAGCCGTCGACGTCTTTGTCCGGGTGGATGCGTTCCAGCACCTTGACGTTATCGATGCCGGCAGGCAGCGGCAGCTGCACCAGAATGCCGTCGATTTCCTGATCGGCGTTCAGCTGGTCGATCAACGCCAGCAGCTCGGCTTCACTGGTGGCAGCGGGCAGGTCGTAGGAGCGGGAAAGGAAGCCGACTTCATCGCAGGCGCGGCGCTTGCTGGCGACGTAAATTTGCGAGGCCGGGTTCTCGCCGACCAGCACAACCGCCAGCCCTGGGGCGCGTTTGCCGGCCGCCAGACGTTGTTTCACTTGCTCAGCCACTTCGTTTCTAACCTGCTGCGCAATCGTTTTACCATCAATAATCTTTGCTGACATCAGTGTGGAAATCCATCAATTAAGAAAAGCGGGGATGCCGCTATTCTGGCAGAAGCTGAGCGCGCTGTCAGGCGCAGAATCACCCTCGCGGCCGTTGCCGACGCCGATTTACGCTTTTTTTATGCCGGCCTCAGGATCCTCTACGCCATTTTTACCGGCACTTGGATACGCTGGGGCGGTTCACAGGGCGAAAGAGGGCAGGATCATGAGGGCGATAACCCGGCTTTACCCGTTGCATCATCAGCCTGACGAGCAACCGGCGGAACCTAAACGCATAGGGGAAACGGTGTTCGATTCTTCGCTGCACCCGGCGGACAGCGCGCAACTCACCGCGCTGCATCGGCTCGGCAAGCATGAAGGTGCGCCGTCGTGGCGGGCGCGCCTGAGCGCGCTGTGGCGGAAGCTGTGCGCATGAAAGGCTGTGCCTGGGCAGGCTGCGCGCTGTTGCTGGTTTGGGCATCCGGGAGCCAGGCTTCTTTAAACAGCGCACGTCCCGACGCAACACTGGGGGAAAGGGGGGAGATGACCTGCAATGCGCGGGTGGTTGAGCATGCCGATTGGGGAGACATCGCCGCAGTGGTGCAGTCCGCCCGCCTTTGCCTGCGGCGGGGCGGTGGGCGGCAAGGGGCTGAGCGCGCGCCGATTTACATAGGCTTTGGCCTGGCTCTGCATGGCGACGCCCGGTTGACGGAAACCCTCGCCGCGCGGGCGCTGGCGGAAAAAACGCCATAAAGCACGGCAGCCGCCGTAACGTCATGAAAAGGCATTGACTCGCTAACCTCTGACCGTATAATCCCAACCCGCAGCCGCAGGTTGCCGCATCTCAATGCGCCCTTAGCTCAGTTGGATAGAGCAACGGCCTTCTAAGCCGTAGGTCATAGGTTCGAATCCTATAGGGCGTGCCATTACTCCATTGATTTTCTTCCCCTACTTGTTCCCTTGAAAACTCGACTGCGCTACCCGTACTCCCGTTGGCTCGCCGCTGAACGTCATGCTATGTTCATGCGCTAACTTTCAGTGAGTAGTAGAGAGAAAAATGCAAAGCTTATTCGTTTACGGCACCCTGGGGCCGGGCAGGCCCAACGCGCACATTATGGAAGCCATCGGCGGCAGCTGGGAAGAGGGTAGCGTCGGCGGCTCGCTGCTTAACGAAGGCTGGGGCGCCGAGATGGGCTACCCGGGCATCGTGCTGGATAACAGTGGCAATCGGGTGAAGGGGTTTCTGTTCCGTTCAGCTAACCTCGTCAATCACTGGCCGACTCTCGATGCGTTTGAAGGTGAGGGTTATGAACGAGTGGCGGTCAGCGTCACCACCGCCGGCGGCGAAACCGTCGATTCGTTTATCTACATGCTGAAGAAATGATATGAAGCCGCCTCGCCGAGTGAGGGCGAGGCGCTTGACCCGCCGGCAATTGAACCTTCGTTTATTTTGCCGCGCTACAATAGGCGAAAATTTCTCCACGGAGCCTATCGTGCGCAAATCCAGATTCCTGCTCGTGACCTTGCTGTGCCTGTGCGCCGCCGCCGTGCTGTACGTTATGGCTTACCGGGCGTTGGGGCATTACCTCAGCGACGGCGAGCAAGCTTACCCGGATATCAACGTTGAAATCCGCTGAGGGCCGTGCGGCGCCGCGCTGATTGCGCCGATTCGGCCGTTCGCCGCCGGGGGGATCAATACCAGCACCTTCAAGAGCGGCGGTTTGAGTCGCGCCTGTTCGTGGTGCGTTGAGAAAAATGTCATATTTCCCATTCGGCGTTACATCTGGCCGAGCAAACTTACGCGGGGATGACAGTTCTATACATTGAGATTGGTACTGTAGCTCTACCCGATGATGTTGTGTGTTATCCATTCCCTGTAGTGTATTACCCCATCCCTGTTAAGTTTATCCCGCCTTGCGCGGGATTTTTTTTATCTGCGCATGCCTGGCAGAGTAACGCGATTTTTTTGAATAACACCGTCAGTTTTATTTGGTATTCAGCCGCTGCGCGCTTGATTAGATTGAACGCGAGAGGGGCGCCGTCGGCGCCTTTGTGCAATGAGTGGAGAATTTCTATGGCGAAGACAGTAGTGGTGTTTCATTCCGGCTACGGCCATACCGAGCGTTTGGCGAAAGTCGTGGCGGAAGGCGCCGGGGCGGAACTGATCGCCATCGATCAGAACGGCGATATCAGCGACGAAGCCTGGCAGACGCTGGATGAGGCGGACGCCATCATCTTTGGTTCGCCGACCTATATGGGTGGCCCGTCGTGGCAGTTCAAGAAATTCGCCGACGCCAGCTCCAAGGCCTGGTTCGGCCGCAAGTGGCAAGACAAAGTGTTCGGCGGCTTTACCAACAGCGCCAGCCTGAACGGCGACAAGCAGGTAACGCTGATCGCGCTGCAGACGCTGGCTTCGCAACATGGCGGCCTGTGGGTCAGCCTGGGGCTGATGCCGGCCAACACCAAATCGGCGCAGCGCACCGACGTCAATAACCTGGGCGGTTCGGTGGGGCTGCTGGTGCAGACCCCGGCGGATGCCGGCGTGGATGAGATGCTGTCGGGCGATCTGGCGACCGCCAAGCTCTATGGCCAGCGCGTAGCGGGCTTTGCCGCCAAACTGGCGTAAGCCCTTCCGTGCAGAGAGGGCGGCGGTGCGGTTGAGCGGACGCCGCGTTCATTTTCTCTGCACAATTGGCGTGTAAGCTGCGAAATGTTATTAGCCTGCTTGGGCTAACACTGCATTTCGTACAAATATTCCCGGTTCCTAGGCCGGGTTTTTTGTTGCTAAGGTCTGCTTAAGCTTGCACCGCTATACTGCGCGGCAGCACGGGCATGCAAGGCATGGCCGTGTTGTAACTGTCGATTTGCTGTTGTTCAGGCAAGCCCGCGCTATGCGGGCTTTTTTGGGGTTGTTATTGCACGGGCGGCCCAGTTGCAGGAAAATAATCGCGCAGTTATTCAAACAGCATTCAACGACCAATAACCATAAACTTATTAATGTAATTAACGCCCTCGGCGGCCTATTACGCTATGCGCTATGCTGACAGCAGAGTGGGCATTATTTGCTGACGCTATGCGGGGGGAGTTCGCCGCAGGCGCATCAGGCTAAGAAAAGTCTGTTAATTAAATGTTAATGCTTTTTATTATTGATTTGTCTGGCTTTTTTGGTTGAAATTCGGATTGACTATCCCTCACTGGCCGGGCGAGAGAGTATGCACATTATTATTCTGGTTATTAGCAAAATATGGGCGAGGCGATGAACGCCAGAATAAACGCCAGGCATGGCCTGCCGCTAACGGTTCAGCTGATCAATCTTTTCATGCTGGCCTTTTTACTTTCCCTGGTGGGTATTCTTAGCCGGCCGATTGGCTCGCTTTCCTTATTTTGGCCGGTGAATGCGATTCTGCTCGGCCTGCTGCTGCGAAAACCCGTTTACGCCACGCCGCTCGGCTGGCTTACCACCTATCTGGGCATGGTCGCCGCCGATCTCAGCACCGGCGAAGGCTGGTCTCTGGCGCTGTGGCTGAACGCCTGCAACATGTCGCTGATCGCCGTCGGTTACGGCATCATGCTGATGCTGCCCCAATCTCAACGGCGCATGGGCAAACCCCAGGCGATACTCTATATGTTCAGCGCCAGCCTGGCCGGCGCGGCGGTGGCGTCGACGCTGTCGGTGCTGCGCAACGACAGCCTGTACAACAACACGGTGGTGGTCGCCTGGCTAGCCTGGTTCAGCGAGCAGTTCTCGACGACCTTGCTGCTGTTGCCGGTGCTGATGGCGGCGCCGCGGCTGAAGCAGCTGCTGCGCATGCAGGTGCGTTGGCGCCTGAAGGGCTGCCTGCCGCTGCTGGCGCTGCTGCTGTCGCTGATATTCAGCGTCTATATCGGCGGGCCGGGCGCTATCGCCTTCCCGATCCCGGCGCTGCTGTGGTGCGCGGTGCGTTACCCGCTGTTCCCCGTGACGTTGCTGACGTTGTTGACCGGCATGACCGAGATCAGCAGCATTTCCGCCAACCTGGTGCTGTACGAAACGCCGAACAACCACAACGCCTTCCTCGATACCCTGATGTCCGCCCGCTTGGGCATCGCCATGCTGGTGATGGGGCCGCTGATCCTCGCCAGCTCCATCGCCGCCAACCGCAAGCTGATGCGGCGTCTGGAGCACAGCGCCAACCACGATTTTCTGACCGGGGTGCTGGCGCGCAGCGCGATGACGCGCAAAGCGGGCGAGCTGCTGGAACACAAGCACCGCTCGAAAGAAGCGGTGTCGCTACTGCTGATCGACATCGACCATTTTAAGCAGATCAACGATACGCACGGCCACAGCGCCGGCGATCAGGTTTTGGCGTCGTTCGCGCACATCGTGCGGCGCGAGCTGCGGCACGATCAGCTGTTCGGCCGCCTGGGCGGAGAAGAGTTCGCCATCATGCTGCCGCGCGCGCTGGCGGCGCAGGGCGTGGCGCTGGGGGAACATTTGCGCCGGCTGGTGGAGCAGGCGGAACTGCAGGCGGAAGGCAAACAGACGCTGAAAATCACCATCAGCGTCGGCGTCGCCAGCCTGGCAATGAATGAGGTGAAATCGCTGGAGCAACTGATGAATATGGCGGATATCGCGCTGTATCGCGCCAAATCGCAGGGGCGTAATCGGGTGGAGTCGTTCAACGTGGTGAGCGGCAACAGCGTCGAGCATATCCTGTTCCGCTAGGGCTCGACGCTGGGCAGCCGGCGCTTACAGGCTTTTCAGCGCCTTGATGGTCTCATCCATATCGATCTCGTGCTCGGAGAAGGTATGGGTGGTGTTCTGGAAGGTGGTAATGGTCAGCATGCGCAGCGTTTGCATGGTCTGCGCCTGATCTTCTGACTGCGGGCGAATGCGGTTCATCAGCAGGCCGACCGACAGCACGGTGTTCTCTTTATCCACGTCGGCTTTGGCCGGCACTTCCTTGCTGAAGGTATTGAAAGACTTGATGCTGGCGATCTTGATTCTTTCATTGGCTATGATGATGTATTTGCTGGGCGCCAACACTTTGACTGCATAAGCCGACGGGCCTTTGGTGTTGTTGGTCGGTTCGAAGGTCACCGCCGCGTTTTTCTTAATCAGCTCCGGGTTTTGCACTTTAATCACGTGAAAATAACGATTTTCTCCGTTCTCGTCGGTAATAAAGCCGAAGCCTTTGTCTTCAAAAAAAGTCGTTATCTTGCCGTTCATCGCTATTCTCACAAAAGGGTTCTATACAGCGCTTATGATAGCGCGGAATGCCTTGCAGCGACAGATTGCGCGGGCGGCATTTCGTCATGCGATAACGGCATTTAGCGGCTTTCCCCCCACATGCTATGTTCATGCTGACTTCATTCAATGCGTAAAGGAATAGCGATGGGCATCAAACGTCTCAATCACGCCGTGCTGTATGTCAGCGACGTGCGGCAGAGCGCCGACTTTTATCATCAGGTGTTGGGGTTCAAGCTCAAGCCGTCCGACAGCCCCGATCGGGCGGTGTTTACCCAGGCCGCCGATTCGGACAACGATCACGATTTGGCGCTGTTCAGCAAGAACCTGGGCCAGCAGCGCGCCGGGGTGTTTCGCGCCAACAACGAGCCGCCGGCGGAGCATGAGCCAGCGGCCGGGCTGTACCATCTGGCCTGGGAAGTGGACAGCCTGGAGGAGCTGGAGCGCATTCGTCACCAGCTGGCCGAACGCGGCATTCTCGGGCTGGAAGAGGATCACGGCGTGCACAAAAGCATTTATGGCCACGATCCGGACGGGCTGCTGTTCGAGGTAACCTGGTTTATTCCGCCGGCGTTGCTGACCGAAGAGGACAAAAACCAGCAGGGGATCCGGCCGCTGGATTTCGCCGCCGAGAAGCGGCGCTTCGCCGGCCGGTAAGCAGCTCGGGTACGGGGCGCCGCGGCGCCCCGACGATCACAGCACTTTGTTGAGAAAGTTGACGGTGCGCGGATGCTGCGGCTGGGCCAGCACTTGCCTGGCGTCGCCCTGCTCGACGATCTGCCCATCGACCATAAACACCACCCGATCCGCCGCTTCGCGCGCAAAGCCGATTTCATGCGTGACCACCACCAGCGTGACGCCCAGATCCGCCAACCCCTTTATCACGTCCAGCACTTCGCCGACCAGCTCGGGATCGAGCGCGGAGGTCGGTTCATCGAACAGGATCACCTTCGGGTTCAGCGCCAGCGCGCGCGCGATGGCGATACGCTGTTGTTGGCCGCCGGAGAGGTGGCGCGGGTAGGCGTCCGCCTTGTGGCGTAGCCCGACGGTATCCAGCAGTTCATAGGCCACCGCTTTCGCCCGTTCGCGAGAGTGGATCTTATGCACCACCGGCGCTTCGATGATGTTTTCCAGCACCGTCAGGTGCGGGAACAGGTTGAAATTCTGGAACACATAGCCGACGTTGATGCGTTGCCGAAGGATGGCCTTTTCCTTCAGCTCATACAGCCGGTTGCCCTTGCGGCGATAGCCGACGTAGTCGCCGTCGATGCGGATAAAGCCTTCGTCCACGCGCTCCAGGTGGTTGATCGCCCGCAGCAGCGTCGATTTACCGGAGCCGGAAGGGCCGAGGATCACGGTGACGGTGCCCGGCTGCAGCGTCAGGCTGACGTCGTCCAGCGCCTTGTGCTTGCCGAAGAACTTGCTGACGTTGCTGATTTCGATCAGGCCGCGTGCCGGCACCGGGGTGAGATTGCGCGCCGGCTGTTCGGGCAAGGCGTAATAATCAATGGCTTCAGACATGCGGGTCTCCTAACGTTTTAGCCAGCCGGCCAGTTGCTGCCAGGGCGTCGGCGGCAGTTCGCGCACCGCGCCCCGGGCGAAATAGCGCTCGATGTAGTATTGGATCACCGACAGCGCGGTGGTGATGAACAGATACCAGACGGTGGCGACCATCAGCAGCGGTATTACCTGCTGGGTGCGGTTATAGATAACCTGAATGGTGTAAAACAGCTCCGGCAGCGCCAGCACGTAAACGATCGAGGTGCCTTTCGCCAGGCTGATGATCTCGTTGAAGCCGGTCGGAATAATGGAGCGCAGCGCCTGCGGCAGAATGATGCGGAAGGTGCGGCGATAGCCCGGCAACCCCAGCGCCGCCGCCGCTTCGTGCTGGCCGTAATCCACGCCCAGGATGCCGCCGCGGATGATCTCGGCGGTGTAGGCGGACTGCACCAGCGTCAGGCCCAGCACCGCCACGGCGAACTGGCCGAGAATGTCGATGGTCGGGTAGCTGGCGAACACCACGGAGGTGAAGGGAATGCCCAGCGAGATGGCGTCATACAGATAGGAAAAGTTGTACAGGATGATCAGCACCAGAATCAGCGGCAGCGAGCGAAACAGCCAGATATAACCCCAGGCCAGCGACGCCAGCAGGTAAGAGCGCGACAGCCGCGCCAGCGCCAGCAGGGTGCCGAACAGGATGCTGAACAGCGTGCCGAGCAGCGTCAGCAGCAGGGTTTGCCCCAGCCCTGCCAGCACCGCCGGCGCGAAGAACCACTCGGCGAACACGCCCCATTCCCAGCGCGCGTTGCCCGCCACCGATTGCACGATGGCGGCCAGAATAAACAGCGAAAACAGCGCGCCGATCAGCCGCAGCGGATAGCGGGCGGGCACCACTTTCAAGACTTCTTGTTTGGACATGTCATGTCTCCTGATACAGATTAAGAGGCCTTAGGCGATTTTCCTTTCCGACGCGCAACAACACGCGTCCTCTGCAATCAGGCTTTTGCGGAACGGCAGGCGGCCATCGTAGGGTGGGCGACTGTATATCTCGCTGTCGACGGTGGGATCGAACTGCGGCTGATACCCGTTGCTCAGATACAGGCCCACCGCTTCGGGCTGGCGAAAGCCGGTGGTTAGATAGAGCCGGCGATATCCCTGCGCCAGCGCCAGCGTTTCCAGCTGCTGCAGCACCCGCTGCGCCAGGCCCTGGCGGCGCAGGTCGCCCCGCGTCCAGATGCGCTTCAGCTCGGCGGTTAGCGCGTCATAGCGTTTGAAGGCGCCCATGGCGATCGGCGCACCGGCGCGCAGCAGCACGATGAAGGCTCCTTGCGGCGGCGCGTACAGATCCAGCGCTTCCGGTTCCTGGTCACCAAAATAGTCGCCGTAGCGCTGACGATATTCGCCGAACAGCCCTTCGATCACCGGGGCGATCAGCGGGTCGGTCGGCAGCGTCTGAATGAAGGTGTCTTGCGTCATCGCGCGCTCCTAATCGCCCTGGCCGGGCGGGTTGATTTCCGACTGCGCAAGGCGTTTGGCGCTCTCGCCCCAGCGGTTGACCATGGCGTTCGCCTGCGGGGTCTTCGGCGCGTGAATAGGGGTTGATAGGCCTGCAAATCGATGCCGGTGCCCGCCTGCGCGGCGCCGGTCAGGCTCGGTAAGGCCGCCACGAGGGCGGCGGTAACGGTTTTCTGCATAGCGGGTATCCCTGAAAGCGATCTTATTATTGGGTGAATCTGTTCAACGGGCGCTTCAGGCCTAGATGTTCACGCAGCGTGTCGCCGTGGTACGCCTGGCGGAACAGGCCACGTTGCTGCAGGACGGGCACCACCCGATCGACGAAGTGGCCGAAGGCGTTGGGCGTACCGCCGCTGATGATGAAACCGTCGGCGGCTTCGCCGTCGAACCAGCGTTGCAGGCCATCCGCCACCGCTTCCGGCGTGCCGCTGAACACCGGGCGCGGCGAGGCGGCTTCCAGCGCCACCTGGCGCAGCGTGAGGTTGCGCTCGCGGGCGCTGCGCTTGATGGCGTCGGTGGTGCTGCGGAAGCTGTTTTGCCCCAGATCGCCGATGTCGGGGAAGGGGGCGTCCAGCGGATGGCGGGCGAAGTCGTAATGCTCGAAGTAGCGGCCGAGGTAGTTGAGGGCATTCTCGATGCTGACCAGGCGGGCGGTCTCCTGGTACTGGCGCTCGACGTCCGCGTCGTCGTCGCCGACGATCACGCTGACGCCCTGGAAGATGCGCAGATCGTCCGGTTCGCGCCCCTGTTCCACCAGCTGCCGCTTCACGTCCTGGTAGAAATCCTGCGCCTGCTCCAGCGTGTCGTGATGGGTGAAGATCGCATCGGCGTGTTGGGCCGCCAGCCGTTTGCCGTCTTCGGAGGCGCCGGCCTGGAACAGGATCGGGCGCCCCTGCGGCGTGCGGCCGATGTTCAGCGGCCCCTGTACCGAGAAGAATTCCCCCTGGTGATTGAGAGTGTGCAGTTTGCCGGCGCGGAAAAATTCGCCGCTGGCCTTATTACGCACGAAGGCGTCGTCTTCCCAGGAGTCCCACAGCCCTTTGGCAACGTCGAGAAACTCGCCGGCGATGCGGTAACGCAGGCTGTGCTCCGGGTGTTCTTTGCGCGAGAAATTTTTGGCCGAGCCTTCCAGCGGCGAGGTCACCACGTTCCAGCCGGCGCGGCCGTTGCTCAGGTGATCGAGGCTGGCGAACTGGCGGGCGACGGTGAACGGATCGCTGTAGGAGGTGGAGAGGGTGCCCACCAGGCCGATTTTATCGGTGGCGGCGGACAACGCGGCCAGCAGGGTGAGCGGTTCGAAACGATTAAGAAAATGCGGAATGGACTTTTCGTTGATATATAGCCCATCGGCGACGAAGACGAAATCGAATTTCCCCTGTTCGGCTTTTTTCGCCGTGGCGATATTAAATTCGAGGTTGATGCTGGCGTCGGCGGTGGCGTCCGGGTGGCGCCAGGCGGACATATTTCCCGATGCACCATGCAGAATGGCGCCCAGCCGCAATTGCCGTTGATTAGTCGCGTTGTCGCTCATCGTGATTATCCTGTCATGCGCCGCAGAGGCGCGCGGTGTCTGATGTGCCCACTATTGATGAGCGGCGGCGGGATGTAAAACAACAAAACAGCATATTCAAATGTTGAAAATTGCAAATATCACGGCGAGCGAAAAAATAATCCCCGACGCGGCATCCTCTGCGTCGGGGAAATACGCTTTACCGTTATTCAGGCGTTGCTGAGGGCTTTTTCCGGCGTGGTGGTTAATTGTTGCAGCGTGCGTTCCGCCAGCAGCGTGAAATATTGCGCGGCGGGGAACAGGGCGCGTTCATCGGGATTGAAACGCGGATGATGCAGGCCGAATTCGCTGGCGGAGCCGATGCTGACGAATACGCCCGGCACATGGTGCAGATACAGCGCGAAATCTTCACCGCCCATCTGCAGTTCCGCCTCTTCGACCCGGTAACCGGCCTCGGCGGCGACGGTTTTGCTGAACGCCGCCCAATGCGGATCATTGATCACCGCCGGCGGCCCCGGCTGCCAGCGGAGTTCGGCCTGCGCGCCCAGCGCGGCGGCAACGCCGTCGATCACCTGGCGAATTTTGTCCGGCACCTGGCGGCGCACCGCGTCGCTGTGGGTGCGCACCGTGCCTTCCAGCTCCACGGTTTGCGGCAGCACGTTCCAGGTATTGCCGCCTTCGATGCGCGTTACGCTCACCACCAGCGATTCCAGCGAGCTGAAGCTGCGGCTGGGCAGCGTCTGCAGTGCGCCGACGATCTGGCTGGCGGTGACGATGGTGTCGACGCCCTGTTCCGGTTTGGCGGCGTGCGCGCCTTTGCCGGTGATGAGGATCTGGAAGCGATCGACGTTGGCGTAGAACGGCCCGGCGCGGGTGGCGAAGGTGCCGGTGGGCAGCTCCGGCGCGTTATGCAGGCCAAATACCGCCGCAACGTTATCCAGCGCGCCAGCGTCGATCAGATGCCGGGCACCGTTGAAGGTCTCTTCCGCCGGCTGGAAGAAGATGCGCACCGTGCCGGGCAGGTCGGCCTCACGCGCTTTGAGCAGGTGTGCGGCGCCGAGCATCACCGAGGTGTGAAAGTCGTGGCCGCAGGCGTGCATCACGCCGCGGTTTTGCGAGCTGAAGGGCACGTCGGCGATTTCGTCGATCGGCAGGGCGTCGATGTCACCGCGCAGCGCGATGATCGGCCCCTTGCCGCTGCCAATCTCCGCCACGACGCCGGTTTTCAGCGCCAACGGCAGCAGGCGAATGCCGGCCTCTTGCAGCCAGCGGGTCAGCCGGGCGGTGGTGGCGAATTCGTGATTGGAAAGCTCCGGGTTTTGGTGCAGCTCACGCCGATAGGCGATGATTTTGTCTGCCAACTGGCTGGTCATAGGCTTGGCTCACAGTGGGAAATAAACCCTAACCCTAGTGCAGCGGCCGCCGAAGCAAAAAGACCATCTGGTTATATTTCATAGCGATTGCGTCTGCATGGGGGCGTCAACGCTGGGGTAAGCGGGCGGGTTTGGCCGTTCGCGCATTGTTCGCCGGCGCGTGGAGAGGATTGACCTGGAACGGGAGCTTATCGCAACCGGTGCAATCCATTTACACCGGGCTACACGGATTTTTTCACTCTTTATCGGATTTCTGTGATCGCGGTGGTGGACAAAATCCTGCCTGCTTGCTGTACTGTAATCGACACAGGTTTTGTGTCTTTCATTCACGTTAAAGGTAAGTTTGATGTCTAAGATTAAAGGTAGCGTTAAGTGGTTTAATGAATCCAAAGGCTTCGGTTTCATTACTCCGGAAGATGGTAGCAAGGACGTTTTCGTTCACTTCTCTGCCATCGTTAGCAACGGTTTCAAAACGCTTGCTGAAGGCCAGCGTGTAGAGTTTGAAATCACGAACGGTGCCAAAGGCCCATCTGCCGCTAACGTTACTGCTATCTAAGCTGCGTAGCTGAATTTCTTAAAACCCGCTCATTGAGCGGGTTTTTTATTGGGCGCGTTATGCCTCGCTGCGGCGGCCTAATAGGCTGAACAGCAGGATAGCGATGGCGTAACAGCCGACGATGGTCAGCGCCATCGACAGGCTTGAAGTGCCGCCCAGCCCGGTGAGCGGCACGGCGCAGGCGCCGAGGGCGAACATGCACACGCCGATCAAGGCCGAGGCGCTGCCCGCTTTGTCCCCCTGGCTTTGCATGGCCAGCGAAGAGGCGGTCGGGCCGACGATGCCGATCACCGCCACCGAAAAGAACAGCGGCACCAGCAACAACACCAGCGGCGCATGCAGCGCGGCGGCCAACAGCAGCAACAGCGACGCGACGGCCGCCAGCGTTAGCCCGCCCCTCAACACCCGACGCTCCCCCCAACGTGAACTGAGGCGGCTGGCCAGCTGCGCCGCAATGATCAGCCCGACGCCGTTAATGGCGAAGCACAGGCTGAACATCTGCGGGCTGAGGCCGTAGATCTGCTGCAAGACGAAAGGCGAGGCGCCGATATAGGCGAACATGCCGGCCATCACGAAGCCTTGCGTCAGGCACAGGCCCATGAAATAGCGCTGGGTCAGCAACCCGCCCAGCGACATCAGCATCGCCAGGATACCGCCCTGGCTACGGCGTTCTACCGGCAGGGATTCGCGCAGCTTCACCGCCGACAGGCTGAACAGCAGCACGGCGATGGCCGCCAGCACGCCGAAGATGCCGCGCCAGTTCATCACCTGCAGCATCACGCCGCCCAGCACTGGCGCGACGATCGGCGCCAGGCCGTTGACCAGCATCAGCAGGGCGAAGAAGCGGGTCAGCTCATGGCCGGCGTACAGATCGCGGGCGATGGCGCGAGAAATCACCGCGCCACCGGCGCCGGCGATGCCCTGCAGCAGACGGGCGATCAGCAACTGGTCGATGGTGGGCGCGAGGGCGCACCACAGCGAAGCGCCCAGCAGCAGGATCAGCGACAGCAACAGCGGGCGCATGCGGCCCAGTTTGTCGCTGTAAGGGCCGAAAATCAGCTGGCCGACGCCCAGGCCTAGCAACCCGGCGGTCAGGCTGAGCTGTGCGGCGGCGGTGGAGGTATTCAGTTCGCCCGCCATTTCCGGCAGGGCGGGCAGATAGAGATCGGTGCACAGCGGCCCCAGCGCGGCCAACAGGCCAAGCACGACGGCGTACACCAGACGTTGTCTGGCTAAGTGTTTGGTCATGGGAGATTAGCGTTTCCTGAACAGGTGAGAAATGGCCTGCTGATACAGCTCGCGCAGCAGGGACGCATCGGCTTTTTGCGTGGTAAGGATGCGGTAACCGGTGCCTTCGCTCATGACGGCGATAAACTCCACCCGGGCGGCGATCTCTTCCGCGCTGAAATCGGGATACAGCCGCTGCAGGTTGTGGCACACGTGGCGAAACAGCCGCGCTTCCGCATCGCTGAGCATTTTGGCTACCACCGGGTTGCGCGTGGCCTCGGCGGTCACTTCCAGCATCAGCATGTGATCGGTTTCGCTCTCGCCCGGCTGCTGAAACAGCGTGCGCGCCGCCAGCGTGCCGGCGATCAGGTTGATGTGATCGCCAAGGTTTTCCAGCCGTTGCATCTTGCTGGCGATGATGCGGTTGACGATCTCTTCGATAATCGCGTCTTTATTGGCGAAATAGCGATAGATTTGCCCGACGCTGAGCTGCGAGCCCTGGGCGATCTCCGCCATGCTGGCGGCGTGGAAGCCGTGGCGGCGGAAGCTGGTTTTCGCCGCTTCGACGATCTGATCGCGGCGGGCCTGCACCTTGGCCTGTTTACTGTCGTTGGGGGAGAGCATCTGCCCGATCCTTTGCTACGCGTGAGCCGGGTTCACATTTCTGGGTGTGAACGTTCATTCTCAATTGTAGTGTAACCGGCGGGAAAGACGCAACATGAACGCGTGCTGCGGGAAAAAGCGCTTAAGCGAACAGGTAGGATTTGATAAAGGCGGCGACGATCAGCACGCACAGCGCAACGGCAATCGCTTCGGCGGCGGTTTTCGGCAGGCTAAACATAGCGGTTTCTCATCCAGTCAGGAGTACTGGATGAGATTATGCGCATGCAAGATTAAGGAAACATTAAGGGCTTAGCGCCCGTTGACCCACATCACCAGCATGAAAGCCAGCAGCGTCATCGCCAGCGAGCCGGCCAGGTTGAGCAGCATGTTGGCCAGCGCCCAGCCGAAGCGGCCATCCTGCATCAGGTATACCACCTCCAGCGAAAAGGTGGAGAAGGTGGTCAGGCCGCCGCAGAACCCGGTGGTGATCAGCAATTTCCAGGTGGGATCCAGATGCGTCATGCGGGTGAAAATCGCCATCGCCAGGCCGATGATAAAACCGCCGATCAGATTGACCATCAGCGTACCGAGCGGAATGTGGGCGTTCAGCGGGTTCATTTTCATGCTTACCGCCCAGCGCAAAACGCTGCCGACGCCGCCGCCGATAAATACGGCCAGTAAAGAGCTCAACATGGGGCAACTCCCTTTCAATCAGAGAAATTCACGGGGTTCGGAAAGGGACAGGCGTAACGCTACGCGCCTCTCTCCGAGAGGTTACGTAGACATCATCAGCCTGTGAAGGCGGTTAGGGAGGAATGTCATCTCCAGCGTGCCGCACGGCCTTTTTCGCCGCACCGGATGGATGTTACACCTAACGCCGCCTATTTTGTAGTATCGACAATCTGCGAGGTCACCCCATGAAAATCAGAACGGCGCGCCTGAGCGATCGCCGAATTAATGACGGCGCTGGATTATCCCGGCACCGAGGCGCTGCTGGTGGCGGTGGAAAGCGAGCGGGCGCATGCGTTTTACCGGCGTGAAGGCTTTGTCGAAGCGCCGAAGTATTTTGCCAAGTTATTAAACCAGTCAGTTAGTCGCCCGTCGGCGCCGCCGTTTCCAGCCGGTTGCGGCCATTTTGCTTCGCCCGGTAAAGCGCGCCGTCGGCCGCTTTCAGCCAGTCCAGATAACCGCCCAGCGCGGGGTGGTAGTTGGCGATGCCGGCGCTGATCTGCAGCCGCAGCTGTGGCGCCTCTTTGAAGATGACGGCGTCCAGCCGCTGCTGGATGCGCCGCAGGACGGTTACCGCCTGTTCGGCGCTGGTGTTCGGCAGCACCGCGCCAAACTCGTCGCCGCCGTAGCGCCCGACGATATCCACGTTGCGCAAGCCAATCAGCAGCTCTTCCGCCAGCGCCGCCAGGGCCTCATCCCCCAGCGCATGACCGAAAGTATCGTTGATGGTTTTGAAACGATCGATATCCATCAGGATCAGCGTGGCGTTGTCCTGGTAGCGGCGGCAGCTGTCGAACTGGCGATGCAGCAGGTGCTCCCAGTGGCGGCGGTTGTACAAGCCGGTCAGCCCATCGCGGGTGCTGATGCGTTGCAGCTCCTGTTTCTTTTCCGCCAGCCGCTTGGCGGTGCGGTAGGTCACCAGCCCGAGCAGCGTCGGGTACAGGTAGATCATCGGCAGGCACAGATAGATTTGCAGCGGCGTGCTGTGCGGTTGAAACGGGAAGCCGAGCAGCGCGCCGGTCAGCACCGCCGTGGCCAATTGAATCGCCAACCCTTTGACAAACAGCGCTTTGCCGGCGGAAGCGATGTTGTTCATGCTCATCATCGACAGGATGACGATCGCCGGCAGCGCATTGAACGCCATCATCGCGGCCCAGAAGCCACCGAAGGCGGAGTCGATCAGCAGGTTGCGGATCTCGGCTTTGAACGGATCTTTGGCGCGGCGGGCCAGGTGGTAGGCAAGATGCGGCCAGAGAAAGCCGTGAAAGGCCAGCAATAGCCAGACCGCCGTGGGCGGAGCCAAGGGGTAGAGCGTGGCGCAGACGCAGATAAAGCCGAGTCCCAGGCCGGCGACGCGGGGCAGATAGGTGCGTTTGGCGAAGCTGAGGCCGGATTTTCGGGCATCGAAAATGGGTGGAGCAATATACATCCGGCATCTCCCTGATAAGTATCACGGCAGCGTATCATGCGGGCGATAAACTAAGAATAGTCTGGAATCCGTGCCGTGCGGCCGTGTGGCATTCCTGCGACGGATCTCACTCTGTTACATGTTGCGGTTGTGCGAGCCGAAGGAAAGTCGCTAAATATTCGCAGGCAAGGTCAGTTTTTCTCGCTGTTCACGCAGCGCTCTATGATAAGAAGGTGAGTATGGAAGGTATCAGCATTACCAAACTTCTGGTGATTGCGGTGTTGGTGATTTTACTGTTCGGCACCAGCAAACTGCGCACGCTCGGCGCCGATCTTGGCGCGGCGCTGAAAGGCTTTAAAAAAGCCGTGGGCGACGACAGCACGCCGCCGGCCGCCGGCAACAACGCCGCCGAAAGCCAGTCCGCTCAGCAGAGCGTCGAAAAGAAAGACGTTTAACCCCGCCTGGTGGCGCGCAATAAAAAACGGATGCCTTGCGGACATCCGTTTTTTGGCGTTTCCGCCGTCTTTAGCGTAACAAACTATTACGCGTTATTTCACTTCCATCCCTTTGGCCTGCAGATCGGCGTGGTAAGACGAACGCACGAACGGGCCGCAGGCGGCGTGGGTGAAGCCCATCGCCATCGCTTCTTCTTTCATCTCATCGAACTCGGCCGGGCTGACGTAGCGCTGCACCGGCAGGTGGTGACGGCTCGGCTGCAGGTATTGCCCCAGCGTCAGCATGGTCACGCCGTGACGGCGCAGATCGCGCATCACTTCGACGATTTCCGCGTTGGTTTCGCCCAGGCCGACCATCAGGCCGGATTTGGTCGGGATATCCGGGTGCGCTTCTTTAAAGCGCTCCAGCAGCTTCAGCGACCACTCGTAGTTGGCGCCCGGGCGCACCTGGCGATATACGCGCGGCACGTTTTCCAGGTTGTGGTTGAATACGTCCGGCGGCGTGGCGGTGAGGATTTCCAGCGCGCGATCCATACGGCCGCGGAAGTCCGGCACCAGCGTTTCAATTTTGATGTTCGGGCTCTTGGCGCGGATGGCCGAGATGCAGTCGGCAAAGTGTTGAGCGCCGCCGTCGCGCAGATCGTCGCGGTCAACCGAGGTGATCACCACATAACGCAGCGCCATGTCGGCGATGGTTTGCGCCAGCTTTTCCGGCTCGTTGGCGTCCGGCGCGATCGGGCGGCCGTGGGCCACGTCGCAGAACGGGCAGCGGCGGGTACAGATGGCGCCGAGGATCATGAAGGTGGCAGTGCCGTGGTTGAAACACTCGGACAGGTTAGGGCACGAAGCTTCCTCACAGACGGAGTGCAGGCCGTTTTTACGCATCGCGGCTTTGATGCCCTGAATGCGCGTTGAGTCGGCAGGCAGTTTGATCTTCATCCACTCGGGTTTACGCAACAGCTCCTGCCGTTCGGTGACCACCGTTTTGACCGGGATCAGCGCCATTTTGTCAGCATCGCGGTATTTGACGCCGCGTTCCATCTGAATTGGTTTACTCATAATCGTGCAGGTTCCAGTTACGAAGCTCGACCGTCTGGTAGCCGAGTAAATGAACAAATTCCTGTACCAGGATTGGGTGTATGTCTTCAATGCCAACGCCGGGCGCCAGCGCGCTGACCTGCGTCATCTGCATGCCGGCGTAACCGCAAGGGTTGATGCGTTGGAAGGGGCTGAGATCCATCGCCACATTCAGGGCCAGGCCGTGGAATGAGCTGCCTTTGCGGATCCGCAAACCCAACGAACAGATTTTCTGCTCCCCCACGTACACGCCCGGCGCATCCGGACGGGCGCGCGATTCGAGGCGGAAGTGGGCGAGGGTGTTGATAACCGTATCTTCTATCGCCGTGACCAATTGGCGTACGCCGACCTTGTTGCGTTTCAGATCGACCATCACGTACATCACCTGCTGGCCCGGCCCGTGGTAGGTCACCTGGCCGCCGCGATCGCTCTGAATCACCGGGATATCGCCGGGCATCAGCACATGCTCGGCTTTGCCGGCCTGGCCCTGGGTGAACACCGGGTGATGCTGCACCAGCCACAGCTCGTCCGGCGTGGTCTCGGTACGACTGTCGGTGAAGTTATGCATGGCTTGGGATACAGGCGCGTAGGGCTGCAACCCCAGCTGACGCAAAATGATCTTGTCTGGTTGCAAAAGAGTCATCGTCAGGTTACAGAAGTGGTAAAGCCATTATACCGGGCGCTCCGGTCTGCGGCCAGCCTTTCGCTGACCAAAAATGCGCAACCCGGGAAGACGCTGCGCCATCCCGGGTTGATAAGCAGGGGTTTATGCTGGAATTACAGCACCATGCGAACAATTTCAATGTTACCCAACTCTTCGTACAGGGTTTCGACCTGCTCGATGTGAGTGGCGTTGATGGTGATGGAGACCGAGTGGTAGTTGCCTTTGCTGCTCGGCTTGACCTGCGGGTTGTAGTCGCCCGGCGCATGGCGCTGCACCACTTCAACTACCTGGTCAACCAGCTCAGGCTGCGCCAGGCCCATCACCTTGTAGGTAAACGGGCAAGGGAATTCGAGCAGTTCGTTCAGTTTAGTTTTTTGCATGTGCGTGCGCTCCAGAGTGCTAGCTAATCTATAAAGTATAACTCCCGCCGGGGCGGGAGTTAGTGTTATTCACTATATGGGGCCAATTTCGCCCGTTTCAACCGTTAACCGAACCAGTGGTGGAACATCAGTTTGATGTAGTCCACGATGCGGCTGAAGAAACCGCCTTCTTTCACTTCGTTCATCACCACCAGCGGACGCTGGTCGATGGTTTTGCCGTCCAGCTGGAAGTTGATGCTGCCGACCACCTGGTTTTTCGCCAGCGGCGCGTGAATTTCCGGCGTGTTCAGCACATAGCTGGCCTTCAGATCTTTCATGCGGCCGCGCGGGATGGTCAGGTAGACGTCTTTGTCCACGCCCAGCTCAACGCGGTCGGCATCGCCGAACCAGACCGGCTCGGAAGCGAACTCTTTACCGACCTTCAGCGGCGCCACGGTTTCGAAGAAGCGGAAGCCCCAGGTCAGCAGTTTCTTGCTCTCGGCTTCGCGGCCTTTGTAGGTGCGCCCGCCCATCACGGCGGAGATCAGGCGCATCTGGCCTTCGGTCGCCGAAGCCACCAGGTTGTAACCCGCCGCGTCGGTGTGGCCGGTTTTGATGCCGTCGACGTTCAGGCTGTTATCCCACAGCAGACCGTTGCGGTTCATCTGGCGGATATTGTTGAAGGTGAACTCTTTTTCTTTGTAAATCGCGTACTCGTCCGGCACGTCGCGGATCAGCGCCTGGCCGATCAGCGCCATGTCGCGCGCCGAGCTGTACTGGCCCTGGGCATCAAGGCCGTGTACCGTCTGGAAGTGGGTGTTCTGCAGGCCCAGCTTGCTGACGTAGGTGTTCATCAGGTTAACGAACGCGTCCTGGCTGCCGGCGACGTAGTCGGCCATCGCCACGCAGGCGTCGTTACCGGATTGCAGGTTGATGCCGCGGGTCAGCTTGGAGACCGGCACGCGATCGCCCGGCTTCAGGAACATCAGCGAGGAGCCTTTGAACACCGGGTTGCCGGTCGCCCAGGCGTCCTGACCGACGGTCACCAGATCGTCCTGGCCGATTTTACCCGCTTTCAGCGCCTGGCCGATGACGTAGCTGGTCATCATTTTGGTCAGGCTGGCCGGATCGCGACGCGCGTCGGCGTTCATCTCGGCCAGCACCTTGCCGGAGTTGTAATCAATCAGGATGTACGCTTCCGCATCGATCTGCGGGACACCTGGGATCATGGTTTTGATGTTAACGTCATCGGCATGTGCAACGGAGGCTGCGCTCATTGCGATAACGGTGCCGAGTGCGATGCTTTTGATTAAGCGAAAAGAAGTTACTTGTTTCATGATCGGGACTACAACATCCGTGAAAGTAAAGTTAAAAAACGAGCCACACTATAGCAGATGCGATCCCGGCAGGCATTATCCATTCATCTGACTAATTGCGGTTAAAGACCTTTTAGCTGCAAGAAAATGTTTCAGCTAAATAACCGCTTATCAGCCGCGAATGCCCGCCGGGCATAACGCTTAGGGTGCAGCAGTAACGAAAGACTGTTGTTGCGCTTCGCTGGCCAGGCGTTGCTGCAGCTGGGCCGCCTGCTGACGGCTGCTGAATGGGCCGAGCTGGACGCGATAAACGTTGCCGTTGGCTGCCACTTTGCCCGGCACGCCAAACTGTTGGCTCAGGCTTTGCTGCCAGCTCTGGGCGCGCTCGGCGCTGCTCAGCGCACCGACCTGCACCACGTAACCGCCGGAGGAAGAAGCGGCCGCCATACCGGCCGCCGCAGCGCCGGCCGCAACCGGAGCGGCCACGGCGGCGGCTTCAGGTTCGGAACCTTCCAGTACGCCGGCCGGTACTGCGCTTGGCGCGCCGAGGAAACCGCTGCGGCCGTTGCCGGCGTTTGCCGGAGCGCCATCGTCGGTGCGCAGGGTGCTGTTATCGATCGGGCGCACCGCCGCGCCGCCGGCGACCGGCACGTCCTGTTGGATCGGGGTGCCCATGCCGCTGGCGCCGAGATCCGGGCGTGCCGGCAGGGCGTAACTCTGTTTCGCCACGATGGTGCCGATGGTGCCCGGGCCGCTCAGTGTGCCGTCCGGCGCCACGTTGATGAAATCGACTTTGACCTTGGTGTTGTTGGACAGGTTGAGGCGGTCGGCGGCGGCTTTCGACAGATCGATGATGCGGCCCTTGGTGTATGGCCCGCGATCGTTGACGCGCACCACCAGCTGACGGCCGTTGGCCAGGTTGGTGACGCGCACATAGCTTGGGATTGGCAGCGTTGGGTGCGCCGCGGTCAGGCCGTTGGGATCGAACTGCTCACCCAGCGCCGTGGTGTTGCCGTTGGCCTCTTCGCCATACCAGGACGCCAGGCCGGTCTGCGAGAAGTTCTGCGGATCTTTTACGATGCGGTAAGTATCGCCATTAACCTTATAATCCTGCATGTTGTTAGGGTTATAGGGTTCATATTGAGGCTCGACGCCACCGATTTCCACCACCGGGCCGTTGTACGGCTGCTGTGGCGCCTGCTGTTCCGTGGTCGGGGCGGTACAGGCGGAGAGCAACACCGCCGCGACGCCGATCCAAAGCCATTCCTTACGCATTACTCACCTCTTATAAACTTTTAGACAGCATTTTCCGATGCGTGTGGATCGACATGATGATGCCGAAACCGGCCATCAACACTATCAGCGCCGAACCCCCGTAACTGACCAGAGGCAAAGGTACGCCAACTACCGGCAAAATGCCACTGACCATACCGATGTTAACAAAGACATAAACGAACAAAATCAGCATCAAGCCGCCAACCATCACGCGGCCGAAGGTGGTTTGCGCCTTGGCGGCGATCATCAGCCCGCGAATGATCACCAGCAGGTAGAGCGCCAGCAGCACCAATACCCCGATCAGCCCCAGCTCTTCGGCCAACACGGCGAAGATAAAGTCGGTATGGCGCTCCGGCAGAAACTCCAGCTGCGACTGGGTGCCGTGCAGCCAGCCCTTGCCGGACAGGCCGCCGGAGCCGATGGCGATCTTCGACTGAATGATGTGGTAGCCGGCGCCGAGCGGGTCGCTTTCCGGATCGAGCAGCATCATTACGCGGTCGCGTTGATAACCGTGCATCAGGAAGAACCACAGCACCGGGATAAAGGCCGCCAGCGCGACGGCGGCGACGGCGATCAGTTTCCAGCTCATGCCCGACAGGAACAGCACGAACAACCCGGAGGCGGCGATCAGGATCGAGGTGCCCAGATCCGGCTGCGCGGCCACCAGCAGCGTCGGTAGGAAGATCAGCACCAGCGCGATGGCGGTGTTTTTCAGCGAAGGCGGGCAGACGTCGCGGTTCATAAAGCGCGCCACCATCAGCGGCACGGCGATCTTGGCGATTTCCGACGGCTGGAAGCGCACCACGCCGAGATCCAGCCAGCGCTGCGCGCCTTTACTGATCTGCCCGAAGGCGTCTACCAGGATCAGCAAAATCACGCAGAAGATATAGAGATAGGGCGCCCAGCTTTCGTACACGCGCGGCGGGATTTGCGCCATGACGGCCATCACGATCAGCCCCATGACGATCTGCCCGATCTTGCGCTCCATCATGCCGATGTCCTGGCCGCTGGCGCTCCACATCACGAAGGCGCTGTAGACCAGCAGGGCCAGGATCAGCAGCAGGAACGTCGGGTCGATGTGGATTTTGGTCCAGATCGAGCCTTTTTGTTGGCTTTCAGTCATGTTCTACCTTAGTCACCTTCTACGCCAGGCGGCAGCGGGGCCTCGCTTGGCAATTGCGTATTGTTGTCGCCCAGCATGATATGGTCGAGGATCTGGCGGGTGATGGTGCCCACCGCCGGACCGGAGCCGCCGTTTTCCAGAATGATGGCGACCGACACCGTCGGGTTGTTGAACGGCGCGAAGGCGGTCATCAGCTTGTGATCGCGCAGGTGCTCCGCCAGTTTGTGGGCGTTGTAGGTTTCGTAGCCGAATACCTGTGCGGTACCCGATTTCGCCGCGGCTTTATAAGGTGCGTCCGCAAAGTACTTGCGCGCCGTCCCGTTCGGACGGTTGGCCACCCCGTACATGCCGTCTTTGGCGATTTCCCAGAAGCCGGAGTGAATATCGCCGATCTGCGTGCTCTCTTCCTGTTTGAACGGCACCAGCGCGCCGTTGACGCGGGTGCTCTGCAGCAGGTGCGGCGTTTTGACGGTGCCGTCGTTGATCAGGGTGTTCAGCGCCTTGGCCATCTGGATCGGCGTGGCGGTCCAGTAGCCCTGGCCGATGCCCACCGGAATGGTGTCGCCCTGATACCACGGTTTTTTATAGCGTTTCAGCTTCCATTCGCGCGTCGGCATCAGGCCGGAACGCTCTTCGGCCAGATCGATGCCGGTGTACTGGCCGTAACCGAATTTGGTCAGCCAGCTCGACAGCCGATCGATCCCCATGTCATAGGCGACCTGATAGAAGTAGGTATCCGCGGACTCTTCCAGCGCCTTGGTGACGTTCAGCCGGCCGTGGCCCCATTTTTTCCAGTCGCGGAAGCGTTTTTCCGAGCCGGGCAGCTGCCACCAACCGGGATCGAACACCACGGTGTTCTTGGTGATCACGCCGGCGCTGAGTGCCGACACTGCGATATAAGGTTTCACCGTCGACGCGGGCGGGTAAACCCCCTGCGTGGCGCGGTTGATCAGCGGGCGATTCGGATCGTTCAGCAACCCCTGATAATCCTTGCTGGAAATGCCGTCCACGAACAGGTTCGGATCGTAGCTCGGGTTGGACACCATCGCCAGGATGGCGCCGGTGCGCGGATCGCTCACCACCACCGCGGCGCGGCTGCCCACCAGCAGCTGCTCGATGTAGCGCTGCAGCTCAAGATCGAGCGTCAGGTAGACGTCCTGACCGGCGGAAGGCGGCTGCTCGTGCAATTGGCGGATTACCCGGCCGCGGTTGTTGACTTCAACCTCTTCGTAACCGGTTTTGCCGTGCAGCGTGTCTTCGTAATAGCGTTCGATGCCCAGTTTGCCGATATCGTGGGTGGCGGCGTAGTTGGCCAGTTTGCCGTCTTTGTCCAGGCGTTCGACGTCGCGGTCGTTGATCTTCGACACGTAGCCGGTGACGTGGGTGAGGGCGGAGCCGTAAGGATAGTAGCGGCGCTGGTAACCTTTCACTTCCACGCCGGGGAAGCGGAACTGATTGACCGCAAAGCGGGCGACCTGCACCTCGGTCAGCGCGGTTTTCACCGGAATGGAGACGAAGCGGCGCGAACGCTTGCGCTCTTTTTCGAAATTGGTGATGTCGTCGTCGGTCAGATCGACCACCGTGCGCAGCGCCTGCAGCGTGGCCTTGAGATCGTCGACCTTCTCCGGCATCAGTTCCAGCTGATAAATGGTGCGGTTGAGCGCCAGCGGGGTGCCGTTGCGATCGTAGATAATGCCGCGGCTGGGCGCGATGGGCACCAGCTTGATGCGGTTTTCGTTGGAGCGGGTGCGGTAATCCTCGACGCGGAGCACTTGCAGATTATACAGGTTGGCGATCAGGATGCCGGACAGCACCAGGATGCCCAGAAACGCCACCAGGGCGCGGCGTACAAACAGGGCGGATTCAGCCGTATAGTCGCGAAAAGGGTTACGTTCTATTTTCATCCCGCTGCTTTATTTCACTCTGTCACGGTCACCACCGGCTATTCCCGGTGGTAAGGATGATTTGTAGTAATACTCCAGGCGCGGTAGAGGCTTTCGGCCACCAGGACGCGCACCAAAGGATGCGGCAGCGTCAGCGGAGACAGTGACCAGCTCTGCTCGGCAGCGGCTTTGCAGGCGGGCGCCAGCCCTTCCGGGCCGCCGATCAGCAAGCTGACGTTGCGGCCATCCTGCTTCCAGCGTTCAAGCTGCTGCGCCAGCTGCGGCGTTTCCCACGGCGTGCCTGGGATATCCAGCGTAACGATGCGGTTGCCTTTGCCCACCGCCGCCAGCATCTGTTCGCCTTCCTTGTCCAGAATGCGCTTGATGTCGGCGTTTTTGCCGCGTTTGCCCGCCGGGATCTCGGTCAGCTCAAACGGCATATCTTTGGGAAAGCGGTGCAGGTAATCCATAAAGCCGGTTTGCACCCAGTCTGGCATTTTGGTGCCGACCGCCACCAATTGCAGTTTCACCGCTTAGCTCCAGAGTTTTTCCAGCTCGTACAGGCGACGGCTCTCTTCCTGCATCACGTGCACGATCACTTCGCCCAGATCGACCACGATCCAGTCGGAGGCTTCCTGGCCTTTCATGCCGTACAGCTCCATGCCCGCGGCACGGGATTCCTGCACCACGTGGCTGGCGATCGACATCACGTGGCGAGTCGAGGTGCCGGTGCAGATGATCATGCAATCGGTGATGCTGGATTTACCCTGGACGTCCAGAGCGATAATGTCTTGGCCTTTCAGATCATCGATTTTATCGATGACGAAATCTTGGAGCGCTTTACCTTGCAAAGGTTCCCCCTCGGGTGTGTTCTGTTCAGTCGGCTGCGGCGGGCAAAATGCGCGCGCCGCGGCGTAACCGGATAATGGTTTCGGCAGGCTGCCGCTGAAAGCCAGCTAACTGGTGACTGCCCGGCCAGCTAAGGTTTCCGGGGTTTTCAGCGGATACCTGAAAAATAGCGGCGCAGTATATCACGCACCTTTCGCTAGCGATATAAACCCTGCAACTCGATATAGCGCTGCACCGGGCGTGGCAGCAGGTCGTCGCAGTTGAGGCCCTGATGGCGGCGCTGACGGATCTCGGTGGCGGAAATTTCCAGCTCCGGCGTATCGGCCAAATAGATATGGCCGTGCGGGCGACGGCTGAGCAGCGCCGGGTCGGCGGTGCGATGGCGTTCCAGCCACTGCTGCAGTTCCGGCGTGTCCATGCGATCGTTATAGCCCGGGCGCGCCAGCACCAGCAGATGACACACGTCCAGCAGCGCCTGCCAGCGGTACCACTTATGCAGCGTCAGCAGTGAGTCCTGACCAATGATAAACGCCAGCGGCTGGGCGGCGCCACGCTCTTTACGAATCGTTTCCAACGTCTCGATGGTGTAGGAGGGGGTGGTGCGGTGCAGTTCGCGATCGTCGACGGCAAACAGCGGATTGCCGGCGATCGCCAGCTCGACCATCTTCAGGCGCTGCTGCGCATTGGCCTCCGGCTGCGGGCGGTGCGGCGGCACGTGGTTAGGCAGCAGCGTGACGCGATTCAGGCCCACTTCGGCGGCCAACGCTTCCACCGGCCGCAGGTGGCCGTAGTGGATCGGGTCAAAGGTGCCGCCGAACAGCGCGTGCAAAACGGTGGGGTGTTCCGGGTTAGTGGGCATCGGTAAAACTCGTGGCCAGGGGTTTGCCGCACAGCAGCATCGACAGGGTTTCCAGTTCCGGCCAGACCGACTGGCCATAGTCCTGCTTGAGGGTCAGCTCGATTTGCGTCAGCAGCTGTACCGCCTGCTGCAGCTGGGGGCCGGACAGGCGTTGCAGCGCCTGGGTCACCAGCGGGCGGCGGTTCTGCCAGACCTTGTGCTGATCGAACAGCGTGCGCAGCGGCGCGGAAGCCATGCGGCGCTGCAGCGTCAGCAACAGCAGCAGTTCGCGCTGCAGGGTGCGCAGCAGGATCACCGGCTCCACGTCTTCTTGCTGCAGCTGCTGCAAAATATGCCAGGCGCGCTTGCTCTTGCCGGCCAGCAGGGCGTCCAGCCAGTGGAACGGCGTGAAGTGGGCGGCGTCGTTCACCGCCTGTTCGACGCGCGGCAGCGTGAGCTTGCCGTCCGGGTGCAGCAGCGACAGCCGCTCCAGCGCCTGCGACAGCGCCAGCAGGTTGCCTTCATAGCAGTAGCACAGCAGCTGATTGGCGGCGTCGTCCAACTCCAGCTTCATCGCCTTGGCGCGCGTGGCGACCCAGCGCGGCAGCTGCGCCTGTTCCGGCGTCTGGCAACTGACGAGGGCGCCGTGCGGGCTGAGCGCCTTGAACCAGGCGCTGTTTTCCTGCGCTTTGGTGAGGCGCGGGCCGCGCAGGATCAGCAGGATATCCTCGTGCAGCAGCGTGGCGAGCTTGGTCAGCTGTTCGCCGATCGGCGCCGTCGGGCCGTTTTCGGGGAAGATCAGCAGCAGCGTCTGGCGGCTGGCGAAAAGGCTCATCGCCTGGCAGATGCCGAAGATGGCGTCCCAGTCGGTATGGGCGTCGAGGGAAATGCTGTAGTGCTCGCTGAACTGCTGCTGTTGCGCGGCCTGCCGGAGCAAATCCTGGCTCTCCTGCAGCAGCAGCGGTTCATTGCCGCTCAATAAATAACAAGCGCGCAGCCCCTCTCGGAGCTGCGCGGCAAGTTGTTCCGGATAAATGCGGATCATTGTGCGGTTTGGCTTGCCGCTCGTTCACCGGCGGCAGCGGCTTTCTGCCGGTTATCTTCTTCCGCCGCATGCACGGCCAGCAGTTTGCGCACCAGCTGTTGCGCCGCCTGCTCACGCATTTCCTGGCGAATGATCTCCTGTTCGGAGTCCTTGGCCAGCGCGGTCAACGGGTTGTCGAAGAAGGAACGGAACACTTTCACCGACAGCGGATACAGGTCATGGCCCGGGATCAGCACCTGCGCCTGCACGGTCAGCACCATCTGGTACTCGGCGGTTTTACCGTCCTGGAAGATCGAAGCGGTATCCTGGCTTTCCGTCGCGCCGACGATGCGCAGGGAAGGCACGTCTTTACGCTTCGGATCGCTGACGATAGTCACGTCGTTCAGACGCAGCTGTTCGCGCACCGAGCGCGTCAACGGGCCGTAAGGGTCAGCGCTGTCCAGGATCAGCGTTTTCATTTCATTAGGCACCTGCGTGGTGCCGCGCAGGTGAAAACCGCAGCCGGCGGTGACCAGCACCGCCAACCCCAGCAACAGCGTCAGAATGCGTTGTCGCACAATTCCTCCTTGTGTTAACCCACAACCAGGTTAAGCAGTTTGCCCGGAACGTAGATCACTTTGCGAATCGTGACGCCGTCCAGATATTTAGCCACCAGATGCTCTTCGGCAGCGCGCGCGCGCACCTGCTCTTCGGTCGCATCGGCGGATACGGTGATTTTAGCGCGAACCTTGCCGTTCACCTGCACCACCACCAGTTTGGAGTCTTCGACCATCGCCTGCTCGTCGGCAACCGGCCATGGCGCAGTGTCCACGTCGCCTTCGCCGCCCAGCGCCTGCCACAGCGTGAAGCATACGTGCGGAGTGAACGGATACAGCATGCGAACCACGGCCAGCAGCGCTTCCTGCAGCAGCGCGCGATCCTGCTCGCTCTCCTGCGGTGCGCGGGCCAGCTTGTTCATCAGCTCCATCACGGCGGCGATCGCGGTGTTGAAGGTCTGACGGCGGCCGATGTCATCGGTCACCTTGGCGATGGTTTTGTGCAGATCGCGGCGCAGCGCTTTCTGATCTTCGTTCAGCGCCGCTACGTCGAGTGGCTGCACCGCGCCTTTTTCCACGTGATCGTAGGCCAGTTTCCACACGCGTTTCAGGAAGCGGTTAGCCCCTTCCACGCCGGATTCCTGCCACTCCAGCGTCATTTCTGCCGGTGAAGCGAACATCATGAACAGACGCACAGTGTCCGCGCCGTATTTT
The DNA here is from genome assembly GCF_052169175.1 of Serratia sp. CY31944. Taxonomy (NCBI): domain Bacteria; kingdom Pseudomonadati; phylum Pseudomonadota; class Gammaproteobacteria; order Enterobacterales; family Yersiniaceae; genus Serratia; species Serratia sp. CY31944. The sequence continues at coordinate 4,369 of NZ_JBJNLG010000006.1, read as the reverse complement.
TCCACCATCTCCTGCGGGTCGATGCCGTTGTTTTTCGACTTCGACATTTTGCTCATGCCAGCATAGACCAGTTCACGGCCTTGCGGATCGGTGGCCTTGATGATGCGGCCCTTGTCGTCGCGCTCGACGGTGGCGTCAACCGGGGACACCCAGACGCGCTCGCCGCTGTTGCCGGTGTAGTAGAAGGCGTCGGCCAACACCATGCCCTGACACAGCAGGCGCTTGGCCGGCTCGTCGGAATCCACCAGGCCCGCATCGCGCATCAGCTTGTGGAAGAAGCGGAAGTACATCAGGTGCATGATGGCGTGTTCGATGCCGCCGATATATTGATCGACCGGCAGCCAGTAGTTGGCGGCGGCCGGATCCAGCATGCCTTGGTCATACTGCGGGCAGGTGTAGCGCGCGTAGTACCAGGAAGACTCCATAAAGGTGTCGAAAGTATCGGTTTCACGCAGCGCCGGCTGGCCGTCGACGGTGGTCTTCGCCCACTCAGGATCGGCCTTGATCGGGCTGGTGATGCCGTCCATGACCACGTCTTCCGGCAGGATCACCGGCAACTGGTCTTCCGGCGTCGGCATGACGGTGCCGTCTTCCAGCGTCACCATCGGGATTGGCGCGCCCCAGTAACGCTGACGGGAAACGCCCCAGTCGCGCAGACGGTAGTTGACCTTGCGCTGGCCTACGCCCTTGGCGACCAGTTTGTCGGCGATGGCGTTGAAGCCCGCTTCATTGTCCAGGCCGTCGAACTCGCCGGAGTTGAACAGCGCGCCTTTGTCGGTCATCGCTTCGGCGCTCACGTCAGGCTGGCTGCCGTCGAGGTTCAGGATCACCGGTTTGATCGGCAAATCGTATTTGGTGGCGAATTCCCAGTCGCGCTGGTCGTGCGCCGGTACCGCCATCACGGCGCCGGTGCCGTATTCCATCAGCACGAAGTTGGCGACCCACACCGGCAGCTTCTCGCCGCTCAGCGGGTGGACAACGAACAGGCCGGTCGGCATGCCTTTCTTCTCCATCGTCGCCATTTCGGCTTCGGCAACTTTGGTGTTGCGGCATTCGTCGATGAAGTCGGTCAGCGCCGGGTTGTTGCGCGCGCCCTGTTGCGCCAGCGGGTGGCCCGCGGCGACCGCCACGTAGGTGGCGCCCATGAAGGTGTCGGGACGGGTGGTGTAAACCGTCAGCTTCTCTTCGCTGTCCGCCACGTCGAAGGTGATTTCCACGCCTTCGGAGCGGCCAATCCAGTTGCGCTGCATGGTTTTCACCTGCTCCGGCCAGCTTTCAAGCGTGTCCAGATCGTTCAGCAGCTGATCGGCGTAGGCGGTGATTTTGATGAACCACTGCGGGATCTCTTTACGCTCGACCTTGGTGTCGCAGCGCCAGCAGCAGCCGTCGATAACCTGTTCGTTGGCCAGCACGGTCAGATCGTGCGGGCACCAGTTCACCGCCGAGGTCTTCTTGTAGACCAGGCCTTTTTCATACAGCTTGGTGAAGAACCACTGTTCCCAGCGGTAGTATTCCGGCTGGCAGGTGGCGATTTCGCGATCCCAGTCGTAGCCGAAGCCCAGCAGTTTCAGCTGGTTCTTCATGTATTCGATGTTGTCGTAGGTCCACGGGGCCGGTGCGGTGTTGTTTTTCACCGCCGCGCCTTCCGCCGGCAGGCCGAACGCATCCCAGCCGATCGGCTGCAGCACGTTTTTGCCCAGCATGCGCTGATAGCGCGAGATCACGTCGCCGATAGTGTAGTTACGAACGTGGCCCATGTGCAGTCGGCCGGACGGGTAAGGCAGCATGGATAGGCAGTAGTACTTTTCCTTGCTGTCGTCTTCGGTAACTTTGAAAGTCTGCTTCTCTTGCCAGTGAAGCTGTACGTTCGATTCTATGTCTTCTGGACGGTATTGCTCTTGCATGGCGGCCGGTGGTCCTGTAGGTGTAAACCGTTGCCCCGGTCAGAGGCAACGCAATGAACATTTAGTATTCGTAGATCCGCATAGCATAGCTGATAAGGCCTCCCGGCAACAACTCCAAGCGCCTGACTCGGCGCATTTAAAAAAAGCGTCGTCATGACGCGGCTCACAACCTGCGGATCCCGCGTCTTGCCAAGTGACATCAGTCATTTACGGCTAAAATAAGAACAAGTAGCTTAGGGGTATCCCTACAGCCAAGTCCGGCGCAGCGTTTATCGAGGAGAGTCTATGAACAAGGTTGCTCAGTATTACCGCGAATTGGTGGCATCGCTGACCGAACGCCTGAAAAACGGTGAACGCGATATCGACGAACTGGTGGCCAGCGCGGAGCGGCGGTTGAACGAGGCCGAGGATCTGACCCGCGATGAGGTGCGGCAGGTGACGCAGGCGGTGCGGCGCGATCTGGAAGAGTTCGCCCGCAGCTATCAGGAGAGCCGGGACGAGTTTACCGACAGCGTGTTTATGCGGGTGATCAAAGAGAGCCTGTGGCAGGAACTGGCGGATATCACCGACAAAACCCAGCTGGAGTGGCGCGAGGTGTTCAAGGATGTCAGCCACCACGGCGTTTACCACAGCGGTGAAGTGGTGGGGCTGGGCAATCTGGTGTGCGAGCAGTGTCACTACCACCTGGCGTTCTACACGCCGGAGGTGCTGCCGCTGTGCCCGAAATGCGGCCACGACCAGTTCCAGCGGCGGCCGTTTGAACCTTGATGGCGCTCCCCGGCAGGGCGGGGAACGCTAAGGCCGGCGTTTAGCGGAACAGTTTCTTCAGCAGGTTGCTGAGGAAACCGCCGCTGACGGTAGCCGGGGCGGCTTGCGCCTGCGCCGGTGCGCTGGCCGGTACGGCGACGCCGGCCGGGATTTTCTGCGCGACCGCGATGCGGCTGTCCTGGGCGGCTTTCTCCGCCGCTTCCGGGCCGTAGGCGAAGCCTTCCGCCAGCACGAATTCAACGTCGGTGATGCCGATAAAGCCCAGGAACAGCTTCACGTACGGCGTGATCAGATCCGTCGGCGTGTCGGCGTGGATGCCGCCGCGGCTGGAGATGACGATCGCTTTCTTGCCTGTTACCAGCCCTTCGGCGCCGGCGGAAGTATAGCGGAACGTCTGACCGGCGCGGGCAATCAGATCGAAGTAGATCTTCAGCTGCGTCGGGATGTTGAAGTTGTACATCGGGGCGCTGATGATCAGCGTGTCGTGCGACTTCAGCTCGGCAATCAGCTCATCGGACAGCGCCAGGGTGCTTTGCTGGTGCGGCGTCAGCGGTTTATCGCCGGCGGTAAAACCGGCCATCACTTCACCATCCAGCTCCGGCAGCGTCGGGTTGGCCAAATCGCGCACGGTGAACCTGTCTTCAGGGTGAGTTTCACGCCATTGTTCAACAAAAAAATCGACTAATTTTCCAGACTGGGAATATTCACCCAGAATACTTGATTTCAGGACCAGTACGCGGCTCATTGGCTTATCTCCAGGCGAAGTCTAATCGGTGACGATGTCAGTCGGTGTAAACGCATGGTAGAGGCAAGCCAGGAACAGTGATAGCGCAAAAATTCGCTGAGTTAAATCAAAAAAATTGAACTAGGGGCGCAAATGCGCCCCGATGGGATCAATAACGCGCTACGCGCTCGGCCAGCAGATCGATAAAGCCTTCGCGGTTGATGCCGGTCAGCACTTCCACGTTGGCCGCGTTGCCGGTTTGCTGGAAATAGTCCACCACCGTCATGCCGGCGGTGTATTCCCCCTTGGTTTCTACCCCCACCCAGCGCTCTACGCCGGTAAACAGCTGCGGTGCCAGCAGCCAGGCGATGGTGCAGGGATCGTGCATCGCCGCGCCGGGCAGGCCGCGCGGGTGGCTGAGATACAGCGGCAGGTAAAAATCGAGCATCTCCGCGACCGCCTGCGCGACCGGATTGGCTATCTGCCGAATGCGTTCGATATCCTGCGGCAACACCAGCGCCTGATGGGTGACGTTCAGGCCGGCCATGGTCAGCGGCACGCCGGATTTCAGCACCATTTCGGCGGCTTCGGGATCGACGAAGATGTTGAACTCCGCGACCGGCGTGGTATTGCCGGCGTTCATGCCGCCGCCCATAAATACGATGCGTTCGATGCGGCTTTTCAGCTCGGCATGCTGGGCCAACAGCAGGGCGATATTGGTCATCGGGCCGGTCACCACCAGGGTTATCGGGTGCGGGCTGGCGCGCAGCAGGTCGGCGATCAGCTCGATGGCGCCGCGGGGATCGGGTTTGAGGGTCGGCGTCGGCAGGTGGGTGTTGCCCATGCCGGTTTTGCCGATCGCCTGTTGCTTGTTGGCCCAGGCCGCCAGCCGGGTGTTTTCCGCCCCTTGTTCGATGGTGGCGATATCCTGCAGGCGGATCGCCGCGCCGTTCTGATAGGCGACGATCAGCTG